>JBBRGD010000127.1:0-6056 GCA_038241065.1 Flavobacteriales bacterium | reverse complement strand
AACCCGATCTGCAGTTCCATAAAGTTTCTTTACAACTTTGGTAGAATTTATTGCACGCGGATCTATGTTATGAGCACCGGCACGTTTGGCCCTACGTTTTAATTCCTTTAATTTATTTTCGTAAATATCTGTAGCGATTATCTGGCCTTTGTTTTCCATGAGTGCCGCGATATGCAAAGTTTTTCCTCCAGCACCGGCACAAGTGTCTACCACCCGCATTCCCGGTTGAACTTCCAAATATTTTGCCACCAGTTGGGAAGAGGCATCCTGAACTTCAAAATAACCTTTGCCAAAAGCTTCAGTTTTAAAAACATTGGTTCTTTCCACCAATTGCAACGCATCCGGAAAGCCTTTTAAAGGCTCAGTAGCAATATTTTCATCCTTTAGGATGCTGCGCAATTTATCTTTTGTGATCTTTAAGGTATTTGTCCTTAAAACTACAGGAGCCGGTTCATTTAAAGCGTGGATCTCTTTTTCCCAGACTTTTTCGCCCAATTCCTTAACGCCTAATTCATCCATCCAGTCTGGAACAGATTCGCGGTATTTTCTTATTTTGATAAGTTCATCAAATTTTCCCTTAATCCTTCTCGTTGGAGTTGGTTCAATTTGTTTCCAATCTGGCAGGGTAATTCCGCGCAAAATGGCCCAAACGGCGAACACACGGAATAAATTTTCACGGGAATATGGAGCCTTTACATCGGCAATTTCAGAATAAAGGCGTTTCCATCTGACTATTTCATATGTAGTTTCAGCAATAAAACCGCGGTCGCGGGCACCCCAACGCTTGTCGCGTTTCAATGTTTTTGCAATGACTTTGTCGGCATATTGATCTTCATTAAATATTTCAGAGAGAGCGTCAATTGTCGCAAAGACTAAATTTCGGTATAAGCGCATAGTTTAATTTTAAAGTTGCAAAGGTACTCAATTTCGACGCCGATTATTTTATATTTGTTTCAAATTTTTAGGATGAAAACTTTACTCTATTTGCCGATATTATTGCTCTTAGGATGTGGTTCAAAAGAAAAGAAACCGGAGCGCGATTATTTTACCCAAGTTGAAATTCAAACCCTTATGGAAGATTCCGTCAATGTTCGTGCGATTGAAATTATGGGAAATAATTTGGCTTTTGCTGCCAACAATGGAGTTTACGGACTTTATGATTTTGGAGCAGGACGTCTGAAGACCAATGTTCAAAAATATGATTCTATATTACCTGAATTCAGGGCGGTGGCCGGTACTTCCACCGATTTTTTTATGCTGAGTGTCGGTAATCCTGCGCTTTTATACAAAACCGGCAATTCCGGTAATATGGAACTGGTTTATAAAGAAGAAAACGAAAAGGTGTTTTATGATGCGTTGACCTTTTGGAATGACAAAGAAGGAATTGCGATGGGAGATCCAACAGGAAATTGCCTTTCCATCATAATTACAAGAGACGGCGGACAAAGTTGGAAAAAACTGAGTTGTGATGTTCTGCCTGAGGTAGCTGAAGGGGAATCTGCATTTGCAGCCAGTAATTCCAATATTTCAGTAAAAGGAGATAAGACCTGGATCCTTTCTGGCGGGATGAGATCCAGGATTTTTTATTCTCCGGACAAAGGGGAGAATTGGCAGGTTTTTGATACGCCTTTAATTCAGGGAACGGAAACTACCGGAGGTTACAGTATGGATTTTTACGATAATAATAATGGGATTATTATTGGCGGAGATTATACAAAACCTGAAGCAAATGTCGCAAACAAAGCAATTACGGTGGATGGCGGAAAAATCTGGAATTTGGTAGGGGATGGTAAAGATCCCGGTTATAAAAGCAGTGTGCGCTATGTTCCCAATGGAGATTCTCAGGAAATTGTAGCTGTAGGATTTAAGGGTATTTCATATTCTCGGGACGCTGGTAGAACCTGGCAAAACCTTTCAGATGAAGAGTTCCATACCATCCGGTTTTTAAATGATTCTACGGCTTATGCAGCAGGAACCAATCGGATTGCCAAATTGAAATTTAATTAAGACGGAATGACTGAGAAAGATGATAGAGATTAGAAGTTTACTTCCCTAAATTTTTTTTTTGAAATTTGAAATTTAAATACTCTGTCCCGGGTTGAATTCTGTTTCTGTTTTTTCTCCAAAAAAAAGTATTCCGGATGGTTTACATCCACAATACGTATCATTTGACAAACTAAAAACTAGTGTCTTTCTTATTTCTGGGTAGTCCCTAAATTTTCTGCTTTCCCAATCGTCAACAATTCATCCCATTGCGTTGTAAATCTTGGACTTCGGTGTTCTTTAATAAGTGCCCATTCTTTTTCGCGATTTCCAACAGTGGCGAGCTTTACTTTATTCTTCCCATATTTATTATTTAAGACATCAATAACTTGAGTTATTTCATTGCTTTCACTTTTATGTCTAGTTTCAAACAAACTCGTCTGAATCTGATTATCTGGAACCAGATGCAGTAAATTAACTCCTACCTTTTTGTAACGATAGCCAGGCTTGTAGATTTGTTTTAAACCTTTTAATGCTTCCTTGGTTAGCTTAATTGTGCTATTGGTTGGACTTTCTAATGTGATGACAATTTTATTTCGATATTGTTTATCGTGCGCAGTAAAGTTATTTGTTTGTAGTGAGATTTCAATTTGAGAAGCTGAACTTTTTTGTTGCCTTAACAAATCTGCTACTTCAGCAACATAATAACTACAAGCCTCCTCAATCAAACTATAATCTGATAATTTTGCACCAAAAGATTTGGCAGTTCCAATTCCTTGCTTTGCATCGGGTAGTGCAATCAACTCTAAACAAGGTATATTGTTAAGCTCTCTCCATAGACGTTCTCCAATTACAGTCATTTCTTTTCTTACCCAAGCGACAGGCATATCAGCAAAATCTAAAGCCGTCACGATATTTTTATTCTGAAGTCTTTCGGCGTGCTTTTTACCAATTCCCCAAACATCCTTGACTTTTAGACTCCTAAGTAAATGCTGTCTTTTTTCTTCAGTATCAACAACATATACAAAATTGTGTTCTGGTATTTTCTTGGCAAATTTATTAGCCAATTTTGAAAGCGATTTAGTCTTTGCAATTCCAATTCCTACAGAAATGCCAGTATTTTTATGAACGGTATTTTTGATTTGTTTTCCGATATCTTCGAAATTTTCATTTGGCGAATGCGATAAATCTACAAAACTCTCATCAATGCTATATTCCTCTACCAATGGCGAAAATAATTTTAGAGTATTCATTACTCTACGTGACATATCACTGTAAAGTGTATAGTTTGAAGAAAAGTAAGCGACATGGTAATCATCAAGCAATTTTTTTATCTTGAAAATTGGTTGAAACATAGGAATCTCAGTCAATTCCTTTGCTTCCTTATTGGCTGCAATAATACAGCCATCGTTATTACTTAAAACAATTACTGGTTTATGTTGCAAATCAGGTCTAAAAACCTGTTCACACGACGCATAAAAACTATTGCAGTCTACGAGGGCTATCATATCACAGATTTGATAATATAAGTAATCACACCCCAAATATTAATTTCTTCAGAAAATTTTGGGTCTATTCTGACAATTTGAAAGCTACCTTCTAAAACAACCACTGCCAATTGATTATTTTTTGGGGTCAATGATTTGTCAATTATTAATACATCCTTGTTTTTAATACCAACATCAGTATAAGAATCGTCTACAACACGAATGTAAAATGTAGCTTCTGAATTGGAAACCAAAACAGCATTTAAGTCAATTCTAGGTTCATTATAATGCGTTGCAGGGCTGGAAAATCCAGTTTGTGTAGGTCGTGAAACTCTATGGTTGTCCTTAGGTTTTTTTACTTGTTGTGCGCTTGATGACTTCATTTTCACTTTTTAAGATTCAAATTATCAATATGTTCTGGTAAGATAGAGTTTTCTAATTTTGAATTTTCATATTTAAAAACACTCAATTCTCCAGACTGCTCATAATAAGCATGTTCTACTTCCGAAAGATATTTGACACCTGATTGTCTTAAAAGCATTAGAACTTCATTTACATCTATTTCGTCTATTGTAAAGTTTGCTGTGAGCAGTTCTCCATTTTCAACCAGTTTCAAAACAGTAGGGTGCGTTATTTTTCTAACAGATTCATATTTAATTCCAAAATATACATATAGTTTTTGAAAACCTGCAATCAAAGTAATCACAGATATTGCTACCAAAAGTGGGACAGTTGGATATAGCATAGCATCGCCAACCGCACTACCTAAAGCGACTATCAATAATATATCGGCGCTACCCAAACCACCAACAGCTCGTTTACCTATCCATCTTATCATCAAGATAGTGTAAATCATAATTATAAATACTCTAAAAATGATTTCTGCATAGATTATAGGACTAAAATTTCCAAACAAAATTCGCGCAAAATCAAATGTATATTCATTGCCATCAATCATATGCTTAAATTATAAAATTACTATTCCATTTTTATTTTAGAAAAATACCGTTTGCCACTTAAATATAATAACAAATGTTGCAATACAGCAATACAACGATTAAAAATAGATGCATTTAAAACATACCATTAATTTATAAGAGAATTTTAATAACATTAGTGAATAGTTTTTAGCGATCTGTTTTAACTTTCACTATAATTTAAATAGACGAATTAGGTGTAAAATAATAAATTGTAATAGTGACCCTTTCTACAACTTTTAGAGATCACAGATATGATAGTAAAAGCATAAAACATTTTACTCTTTCGATTTCAGAATTGTCCATTTTTTAAATTGAGGTTTGGTATCCATTAACGCCGTTTCAAATTTCTCAGAAGAGGGGAATTGGGTTTCTTTCAAAATTCTTTCCTCGATGGACAATTCAAATGCAGTAGAGCTAAATATCCAAGGTGTAATTATTAATTCATCCTTTTCTGTTTTTTTAATGAAGTAAGTCTCTCCATTGATGGATGTGTTTATTTCGAGTAAACGATTGCATTCCGGCGTTTCATCCTTGCATAGAATAAGAGACAACCTATCACAAAAACGCAAGAACTCGTAAAAAGTTCTAGCCTTCTTATCTGAAATTTTAAATTGTTTTAAAATCAAATTTCGTGCTTGTTCTTCATCCTGAAAAAATTCAGTTATTTGTTTACTTTCATCTACCAAATGTGAATAGATAAATTCCAAATGATAAGAAATAAGTAATTTTACCCATAAAGACTTGTTGCCAGCAGATTTTAAAATACGTTTCATTCTCTTCATCACATCCTTTATCGAAGCCCTTTCTTCAGTAAAATCTAATGGGACACCTATATCCGATAAATATTCTTTTTCGTCAAAATTCAATTGTCTGTCATCGTGTTCGCATATGGCTATAATCGTTTCGAACCAATGGATAGGTCTGTATTCTACCGCAATTTCGTTGGCTATTTTTCCAGCTAATAAGCCATGCGCTTCGTGAAGGATTATGTGAATTCCTACAACAGATTTATTGACGATCATATTTTAAAGGATTTTCTTTATTTTACTTTCCGATTTGCATTTCAGTTATTTTAGTACAAGCATATCCAATTCCACTAGGGTTTCCTAATCCTGGTGTTTTTATACAAATGAGGTTGTCCATCTTTAAAGCTGTAGTACTTTGAGCGGTTCCAAAATCATGTATGGTGCGCTTAGTTTTGAAATAATTGGAAATTGAATGCCATTTTTGAACTGATAATAATCGTATTCGAGTCTTTTCAAAATTTTTAATTGTCATTTCAAAAGTTTCTAAAAATTGCATACTGACATTGTCTTGAAATTCACCTTGTAATTGTAGTGGAATATTCGGGCATAACATTATTTTAGGATTTAATGGAAAGTTAAAGGCTGTGTTGAAAAAACGGCCATTTCTTATTAAATTTTACTATTTGAAATATATGCTATTTTTTCTAAAACAAGAATTATTAATAAAAATTCTTTGGCAACTTTTTGTTTTAAGAGCGATTCAAATAATAATTCTACTTATCTTTTATCCCGTTCTGCCGCTTTTCTGCCGCGGTATTCTTTTATCAGTTTCTTATTGAAATCGAATTCCAGTTTGTGAA
>JBBRGD010000126.1:0-6061 GCA_038241065.1 Flavobacteriales bacterium | reverse complement strand
TCCTTCTTCTCCTGATAAGCGGTGAACAAATACTTTTTGGTCTTTTGCAACCTTAAATTGCTGCCCTGCTATCTCTACAATTGCGTACATAGCGTATTTATTAGTTAATTATTTAAAAGTAAACCACTTGAGATTTTTCCTCAAGCGGGTGCAAATATACTTCTAAATAATTAATTCACAAAGTCTTTGTTTGTTTTCCGGATATGGATTTATTTCCTTTTTTGAGATTCCAGGAATCCTTCAACAATTGCATAAAAGTAAGGGTTAAAACTAAAGTAGTGGCAAATCCCATAATAGCGACGGCAAAAATTATCATTGCTGTGCTGGTGCTATAAGTGCCGCGCCACATTGGGAGCAATTGATTTAAAAAATCAGGATTGATCTCTGTTGAATAGATCGCGAAAAAAATTGTGAAAATAACCGTTGCATAAAACCCGGTAAACAATCCTATCACATAAGCTTTTTGATCCTTTATTTTTCTTTCCGGGCGTAAACGGTATTCTTTTAAAGCTAGATACATTCCAATTCCCACAATAACGTTATTAAATAAACTATAAATTGGATTTATATGGACTCCAAACAAAACGCAAAGCAAAAAATACGCAAGTAATGCGATGGAAGTTGCAACTCCGTATTTGACTGAGATACTGATTTTATTCATTATATCAAGGTTTTTAACTTTATAAAGTTCGAAAAAATTGAGGAGGTAACCCCTTAATATCCTGTTAATTCTAACCTTTTTTAGGACTTAGGAGGTCACTCTCTTTCCCTGATTCACAAAATAGGTGTCTTTTTGTAACATTACTGAGGGTTTAGCTACTCATAAGTATATTAATAAACACTTTAAAACAATGATTAATAAATTTAAATTGTCAGCCTTTGCATTGCTTCTGGGAATTATTGGCTTTGCACAAGAAGTTGAGTTTAGTGAATACGATCTGGACAATGGCTTGCATGTTATTTTGCATCAGGACAACTCAGCTCCGGTTGTTACTATATCTGTAATGTATCACGTAGGTGCGAAAAACGAAAATCCAGAACGCACCGGTTTCGCTCACTTTTTTGAGCATTTGCTTTTTGGAGGAACAGAAAACATCGAGAAAGGGAGTTGGTCTAAAATAGTTTCTTCCAATGGTGGTTCCAACAACGCAAATACTACCGATGATCGCACCTATTATTATGAAAATTTTCCATCAAACAACCTGGAACTTGGCCTTTGGCTCGAATCGGAACGCATGCGTCACCCCATAATCGACCAAAAAGGAGTTGATACCCAGAATGAAGTGGTAAAAGAAGAAAAAAGACTGAGGGTAGACAATGCCCCTTATGGACAAATATTTGCCGAAGTAAAGAAAAATTTATACAAAAAGCATCCTTATAGATGGACAACCATTGGTTCCATGGAACATCTAGATGCGGCTACCCTTGAGGAATTTATGGCATTTAATGAAAAATTTTATGTGCCAAACAATGCTACTTTAGTCGTGGCTGGAGATCTTGATCTCATAAAAACAAAAAAACTCGTAAAAGATTACTTTGGGTCCATACCAAAGGGCAAAGCAATTGAGGAAATTAATATTAAGGAGGATCCAATTACTACCCAAATTAATGCAACTTACGAAGATCCTAATATTCAGTTGCCCGCAATAGTTGCCGCTTACCGAACTCCATCAATGAAAGAGAAGGACGCCTATGTTCTCGATATGATCTCTTCAGTATTATCTGACGGAAAATCTTCCAGGTTGTACAAAAAAATGGTGGACGAGCAAAAACAAGCGCTACAAATAGGAGCTTTTAACATTAGCCAGGAGGATTATGGACAATACATTATTTTTGGAATTCCTTTAGGCGATGTCAATCTGGATACCCTGATGGCAGAGATTGATGAAGAAGTAGAAAAAATTCAAAATGAACTGATCTCTGAAAGGGAATTCGGAAAACTTCAGAACACCTTTGAGAACCAATTTGTAAATTCCAACAGCAGTATTGAAGGAATCGCGAGTTCTTTGGCAACCTATCACGAATTGTACGGAAATACCGATTTAATCAATAAAGAAATCGAGATTTATCGTTCTATCACAAGAGAAGACATCAAAAGGGTGGCAAACCAATACCTGAATCCAAAACAACGTTTGGTCTTAAAATATTTGCCAAAAACCATCGACTCTGAATAATAAAATTCAAAACAAAAAATGATGAAAAATAAAATAACAGTTTTCACAATTTTACTCCTGATGTCTTTTGGTATTCAAGCCCAAATTGACCGCAGCAAACAACCCGAAGCAGGACCTGCCCCGAAGATTGATCTGGGCACTCCGGAAACCTTCAAATTAGATAATGGGTTAAAAGTGCTTCTCGTTGAAAATCACAAATTACCCAGGGTAAATATGTCACTCACATTAGATAATCCTCCAAATCCTGAAGGAAGCAAGGCGGGAATATCTTCTTTGGTCAGTGATTTAATGGGTTCCGGATCACAAAATATAGGAAAAGATGAATTTAATGAAGAAATTGACTATTTGGGAGCAAATGTAAATTTTTATTCTTCCGGGGCCTCTGCAAATACCTTATCAAAATATTTTCCCAGAATTTTAGAGTTAATGGCTGAAGGAGCCTTAAAACCGAATTTCACAGAGGAGGAATTTAAAAAGTCTAAGGATCGTACACTTGAAAATTTAAAGGCCGATGAGAAAAATGTGGCAGCAAATGCCAGAAAACTAAGGCTTGCTTTATCTTATGGAAAAAATCATCCCTATGGAGAAATCGAGACCAAAGAAAGCATCGAAGCCTTGAACCTTGAAAATGTAAAGAATTATTACACAGATTACTTTGTACCACAAAACGCTTACCTGGTAATTGTAGGAGATGTGAAATTAGAAGAAGTAAAGAATCTGGTAACCAAATATTTTAGCGATTGGAAGAAGAAGGAATTACCATCTTTCGAACTTCCCGAGCCTAAAAATGTTCAATCTACGCAGGTAAATTTCCTTGATATGCAAAATGCAGTTCAAAGCGAAGTTGCTGTGGTAAATACAATTCAGCTTAAAAAAGGAGATGCAGATTATTTTCCCGCAATTGTCGCAAATCAAATCTTAGGTGGTGGTGGTGGAGAAGGAAGATTATTCCTAAACCTTAGGGAAGATAAAGGATTTACTTATGACGCGTATTCCCGAACCGGCGATGATAAGTATATTGGAAGTTTTGTGGCGGGTGCAGGTGTTAGAAATGCAGTTACGGATAGTGCGGTAGTTGCATTTTTAGATGAGATCTACCGCATTCGAAATGAGAAGGTTTCCGATGAAGAATTGAAAAACACCAAAAGTAAATACGTAGGAAGCTTTGTTATGGCCCTTGAACAACCTTCAACAATTGCCAAATATGCCTTGAATATCGAAACCGATAATCTTCCGAAGGATTTTTACCAAAACTATCTTCAAAAAATCAATGCAGTTACAGCTGCAGATGTACAACGTGTAGCAAACAAATATTTTAAAGTTGACCAGGCGCGCATAGTGATAGCCGGGAAAGGCAGCGAAGTGTCGGAAAGCCTTGAAAAACTAACCTATAACGGAAAAGAAATTCCTGTGAAATATTTTGACAAGCAGGCAAATGAAATTGACAAACCGGAATTTAACAAAACTGTAGATGCTTCGGTAACTGCAGAAATGGTGTTTAACAACTATCTCAAAGCAATTGGCGGAAAAGATGCCGTTGCCAATGTGAAAAGTATTTTGATGCAGGCTCAGGCAGAAATTCAGGGCCAGAAACTGGATCTTGAAGTGAAGTCAACCTCAAACGGAAAAACTCTGCAAGTGGTTTCCATGGGAGGAAATATAGTGAGTAAACAGGTATTTAACGGTAGAACGGGATTTTCGGTAATGCAGGGTCAAAAAATAGCTCTTAATGACGAACAAATTGAGGCTGCGAAAGCGGTTGCAATTCAATTCCCTGAAATGAATGCTTCAGAAGCAAAAGTAATGGGCATTGAGGCTGTAGATGGAAAAGACGCTTATGCCGTAACTTTAGATAAAGAAAATACCGCATATTACGATTTGGAAAGCGGATTGAAAGTAAGAGCCATAAAAACGGTATCTCAGGGAGAACAAACTTTGGAAGTCCCTACAGGGTTTAGTAATTACCAGGAAGTAGCGGGAGTTAAATTCCCATTTACAATTTCTCAATCCTTTGGACCGCAATCTTTTGAATTCAATGTAACTGCCATCAAAGTAAACGAAGGGGTAAATGAAAGTGATTTTGAAGAATAGATAAGCCTATTAATATTGAAAAGACCGGCCATTATTGGCCGGTCTTTTTATTTCTGGTATACAGGTTTTTAGTGCGGTTAACTAAGAACACTCCTAACAAAATAACAAAAGCAGATATTAATTGGTATAAGCTGAAAATTTCCCCGTCCAAAACACCCCAACCCAATCCCACTACGGGAATGGTATATGTCACCGAGGTTGAAAAAACTGGATCTGAGATCTGTATGAGTTTGTTGAAAATGATCATTGCGATCCCGGTGCCTATCATCCCAAGGATCACAACATATAAAACAGAGAGGGAAACTTCGGGATCTTGAGCGATTTCTCCAATGGAAAACCCCGTTAAATACAATATTATAATTGACGGCAGCAGCAACACCAGGAAATTTCCCGCCGCAATCCCAAGTGCAGAGATATCATACATATATCTTTTTACAATGTTCACGTTTATCGCATAACAACCAGCCGCGATAATCACCAAACCAGAGTAAAAATAATTTTGATCCGGGTTAACCTGAGCCCCGCTAAAGATCAGTCCCAAAGCACCTATTAAACCTATCAGCACTCCAATTCCTTTATTTTGGGTGAAGCCTATCTTAAAAAAGAATACTCCAAAGATCAAAGCCATCAAAGGGGTGGAAGCATTTAAAATGGAAGCCACAGCACTGTCTATTTCCGTTTCTGCAAAAGCGAAAAGATACACCGGGAAAAAAGAGCCTAAAAATGCCGAGAGCACGATCCATTTCCATTGCTTTCTGGAAATTTTAAACAAGCTTTTAAAACCAACCAAGATCAGAAAGATCGAGGCAAAAAGTATCCTGAAGGAACCCAATTGCAATGGGCTTAAGCCTATAAGTCCTTTTTTAATGAGTATAAACGAACTTCCCCATACTAGAGAGAGCAGGATCAAATAAATCCACTTAAGGTTTTTTAGAGGCATTGACCAAATTGAAATTTAAAATATACTTGTTAAAATAATTGGCAAATGTAAAGCAAAAACGGAATGAAAAAAATGAAAACTAAAAAAGGGCAACGTGCTTTAGATATGCACATTGGACTTTTAAGGCATTAAAGTGTCTGTTTTTTAAATTATTCCCAGCGAAGACTTTCCATCAAATGCTTCATATCCTTTTTTAAATAGGCGGCTGCCGGCATTATGGAATCAAAATTTGGTTTCTGGTTAAAGTATAAAGCACCGGTCATAAAATGTTTAGTGCTATCAGTAATGTAGAATTGTGCCTGAGAAGCGGCATTCCCTTCAATTTCATAGAACATGCCATAGACCTTGTGCTCTGGATTGGTGTAAATGTCACCTTCTATAAAATCGGCTTTAATTGTGTGTTGCAAAGGTAATTTCTGAGCATCCATCAATAAGGAATCCAGATCGCCGTGCACTTGTCTATAAGTGATAAATACAGCAGCATCCAGGAGGGGATATTCCAGGTTTATCCAGCAGGGATTATTGCCTTTAAGCGCTTTGATTTGCGCAATATTATTTTTTTCAAAGTTATAGGGGCAACCTATATTGACCCGGGAATATTCAGCCTCGGGATATTCCAGGGTGAGAAAAGCGTTCGGTTTAGGACGGACATCATCCTTACATGCTGTAAAAATTACAATTATAAAAATATAAACTATTAGTCCTTTTATCAAATCACTCTGCTTCAATACTCAGTTTTATTTGTTTGATACGTTTATTGTCTATCACTTCTATCGTGAACTTATAATTCAAAAAAGTGATGACCTCATTTTTCTTGGGAAAACCACCCGAAATTTCAAGCAAAAATCCTGCTAAG
>JBBRGD010000125.1:0-6063 GCA_038241065.1 Flavobacteriales bacterium | reverse complement strand
TTGCCCGCATTGGTGCTGATCACGAGTATTTTAACCTGACAGATATAATCCTGCATGAAATGTCTAATAACCAGGTTCTTGCAACCTTACGTTACAAAGGCAAATTAAAAGAGAATGGGGCCATCTTCGATGCCCAGGCTGCTCACCTTTGGACGCTTAAAGACGGGATAGTGATTGCTTTTCAGCAGTATGTGGACACTAAAAAATTGGCAGAGGCAGAGAAAAAATAACACCTCTAACCAAAAAACAGAATTATATGAAAACAGTACTAATTACAGGAACAAGCAAAGGCATCGGCCTTGAAACAGCATTGGCATTCGGTCGAGCAGGATACAAAGTATTTGCGACCATGCGAAATCCAGCAATGGCCGTCGATTTTAGACAAAAAATAAATGCAGAATCCCTAGACATCAGCATTTCTGAAATGGATGTGGATTCCGATGCTTCGGTTAAGCAATGTTATAACGACATCATCCAAAAGCATTTACAAATTGATGTTCTGGTCAACAATGCTGGTATCGAACGTCATGGCTCTATCGAAGAATTGGCAATGGACGATTTCAGGGCCATTATGGAAACCAATTATTTTGGTGTGCTGCGATGTACAAAGACATTGCTACCACAAATGAGGAAGGATCGCAAAGGATGTATTATTAATGTGGCCTCAGTTTCCGGACATATTTCAAGCAGTCCGTTGGGTGCTTATGCCGCAAGCAAATTTGCTCTCGAAGCCGTTAGTGAGGCACTTGCTCAAGAAGTAAAACCTTTTAACATTAGGGTTGCCATTGTGGAACCAGGAATAATTAACACACAAATGGCCAATAATATTTCAATAGATGGAAAATCTATATATCCACATTCCAAACGCTTGGGCGGACTTTTTTCAGCAGCCCTTCAAACACCAACACCACCAACACTGGTTGCGGATAAGATTTTGGAAATCGCAGAAAACAACACTTGGAAATTAAGGCATCCTGTAGGTCCCGATGCTCAACCTTTTATAGATTGGAGATCTTCAATGACTGATGAAGAATGGGTGGACTGGAATGCCGCTAATGATGACGATTGGTATAAAGCTGTACAAAATACATTTGGATTAGATGCCAGATAGATAATTTTTCTGCAATATGCCGACACCAAAAAGATTGCGAATGCGGAGAATAAATGACGCTTATCAATGAATAAAAATATTACGGACAAGCCAAAAACCGAACAGAGTAGGCAAAAAACTAAACATTCAAAAAAAATGAACAAAAAGAACTTTTTTAAACTTGCAACGCTAGGCCTTGCAATTTCCCTTTTCACTATTGGGTGTGGCTCACCATCTGATAAAAAAAATGACACGGAACCAGCTATAACGGCAGATCCGGTTGAAGTTAAGGCCGATATGACTAGTATAAAAACCGAGATACAAGACTTGGAAAGTGCCTGGGCGGCAGCTGATAATGCCCGTGATGTAAATGCAGTTCTTGCATTTTATTCTGATGACGCAATAAGTTTGTCCAATAATGCTCCAATGGCAAAAGGAAAAACTGCTATTCAAAAGGAGATGGAAGTAGGCCTGGCAAAAAAAGCTGAAGGTGAAACTGTTTCTTATAATACCATTGAGGTATTTGGTGATGAAAGCACAGTGACGGAGATTGGCACAGCAATATCCAAAGACGCATCAGGCAAAGTAATCAGATCAGGTAAATATATGGCTATCTGGGAAAAGCGTGACGGAAAATATATATGCATCAGGGACATTTACAATAATGACGCTTTAGTAAAATAGTTCAAAAGAATGTGTTTATACCGAGGTAGTATTTTGAAATACCCCCTCGGTATAAACATTATTTGTTTGTCAAAGATGGATATTCCAAAACATACATTATGGTATTCAGATGTTTTCAGTCTGTCAAATTGGAAAGTGTTATTGATATAAAAAATTCAAGTAAAACTATTCCTATGAAAAAAATAATCCTATCCTTTATTGCCATTTCCTTTTTCGGAATGCTTCGAGCACAAGAAACAAATGCTTTTACTTTTAACCATATCGCATTATCAGTAAAAAACCTGAGCCAATCAGCTCAATTTTACAAAGATATTATTGGACTTCAGGAAATTACGAACCGTACAGAAATGGACGGAATTCGTTGGTTTTCTTTGGGGGAGGGAAAAGAATTGCACCTTGTGTCTATTTTGAAAGAACCTGTTTCCATTAATAAAGCAGTTCACTTTGCTTTGTCCACTTCCAATTTTGATGCTTTTGTCAAAATATTGGAATCGAAGAATATTACTTATTCTGACTGGCCAGGAACTCCGAATAAAATAAATAAGAGAGCAGACGGAATTAAGCAAATTTACTTTCAGGATCCCAACGGATATTGGATTGAAGTGAATAGCATGGTTTCACAATAATCTGTATTAACAATATACCCTATAAAAAATAAATGCAGGAATAAAATATCTTAAAACCCGATGCCAATGAAGTCGATAAAAGCATTTATGGGAAAAAGTAATTTGTTTTTAACCGAGAATACGGTTTTAAGATACCTGAATTTTTCAGCGCTTTATATTGCTCAGGGAATCCCGGAAGGAATCACCTTTTTCGCTATTCCTGCCTGGATGGCGATGAACGGAAAAACACCTATGGAAATAGGCAGTTTTGTTGCAGTCATAGGAATTCCCTGGAGTTTTAAAATACTCATTGCGCCGCTGATGGATCGCTATACCATTTTGTCCATGGGGCGCAAAAGACCTTGGGTAATTTTTGGGCAATTTGGTTTGATCTTAAGTTTTTTAAGCATTGCATTTGTGAATGATCCGCTTAATAATTTAATGGGATTAATGATAGCCGGATTTTTTATCAGCTTTTTTGGCGCATTTCAGGATGTTGCAACAGATGGGATGGCTATAGATGTTGTGCCCCAACAAGAACAAGCCAGGGCCAATGGTATTATGTGGGGTTCAAAAACCATAGGTACTGCATTGTCATTAATTATTGGCACCTCATTAATAAATATCATAGGATTTTCAACAGCAATTGCTTCTTTGTCCATAGCTGTGGGGCTGATTATGCTAGTTCCAATATTCTTTAGAGAACGGCCCGGCGAAAAAATTATGCCATGGACAAAAGGCGAGATATCTCCGGCATCTAAAACTTCACAATTGGAAAGCTGGAGTCAGATCTTGAAAAGTCTTTTAAAAGTTGTTACCCTTCCTTCAAGTATAATTATGGGGGTTGCCATTTTTATAATTGGAATTATGTTTGGTTTAATGGACACATTGTTGCCGGTTTTTACGATTCAGGAATTAGGCTGGACAAATACCTCTTATTCCCAAGTTTATTCTTCAAGCTCCATTATAGGTGGTTTTCTTGGTTTGTTTGTGGGTGGCGCCTTGGTAGATTTTTTTGGAAAAAGAAGAATGTTGTCTATATATCTCATTTTTCTTATAATTATATTAACAAGTTTTGCGTTTTTACCAACGTTGTGGCATCAAGATTTTGTGGTCTACATTTTCACTTTGGCGTATTATTCAAGTTATACATTTCTTTGTATTGCCATATTTGCGATATGTATGCAATTGTGCTGGAGTACGGTTGCGGCAACACAGTTCACCTTATTTATGGCGCTTTCCAATATGGGAAGAGCTTGGGGTTCCGGTCTTTTGGGACCCTTAAAAGAAAATATGACTTGGGATCAAATGTTCCTGGGGATTGCAATTCTACCATTAACAATGCTTATTCTTATTCAGTTTATAAATTTTGTCGAACATAAAAAACACATCGATGGTTTTATCCTTGCCCAGCAAAATTTAGTTCTATCCAACCTAACTCCTAATAAATAAAAAAAATGGATACCATAGAAACGCTTCCAAACTTAAACTTCAATTACCTGGGAATTGTGTTGATCGTGCTGTATTTTAGTTTTGAAAAAATTCCCGGAAATCAATTTTCAAGTTTTGCTGTTATTACCGGGGAAAAATTTTCTACCCATAAATAGTCCTTATGGGACAAATAGATTGAATCAGTAGTCTAAAATTCATGTTGCCATCGGTTATTGTTTTAGCTCTTGTTTCAATGGTTTTTTTATCGATTTCTGTTTTGTGATGGATACACAAAGCTAAGATTTCAATAAAACACACATTAAAAATGTTGCAAAACAGAACTTTTTTTCGTTCCATTCTACTTTTCTTAATGCTCTTCAGAATAGATTTTATTAGCCTTTGAAATTTTTACTACTTTTATCGCAAATAATAAATCTCCTGAATTCTCATAAATATGGAAATATTCCTTCAACTTGATGCCTGGATAGCCCTGCTCACACTTACTTTTATGGAGATCGTTCTCGGAATTGACAACATCATATTTATTTCAATTGTCGCGAGTAAACTGCCTCAAAAACAACAGAAAAAAGCTAGGATCTTGGGACTTTCATTGGCTTTAATAATGAGAATTTTACTGCTATTGAGCATTACCTGGTTAATAGGCCTTACCACTCCGGTTTTAACAGTTGCCGATTTTAATTTGAGCTGGCGTGATATAATCCTGGCTGCAGGTGGTATCTTTTTGCTTATAAAATCTGTTATGGAAATACATCATAAGGTTGAAGGAGATGAACAAGAACAAATCGTCAAAAATGTAAGGTCCTTCGGATATGCTATTTTACAAATTGTGTTGTTGGATATTATTTTTTCTTTTGATTCTATCCTCACGGCCGTAGGTCTTACAGATCAAGTAATATTGATGATAATTGCCGTAATAGTTTCCATTGTTATTATGATGATTTTCGCCAAAGCTGTTGGCGATTTTGTAAATAAATATCCAACGATTCAAATCCTGGCCCTTTCATTCTTGATCCTTATCGGATTTATGTTGGTGATGGATGGCCTGCATTATCATGTACCAAAAGGCTATATCTATTTTGCGGTGTTCTTCTCCTTGTCCATTGAGATGCTGAATATTCGCTTCCGCAATAAACAGACTAAAAAAATTGAAAAATAATAGCTATAGAAAAAAGTAGGTTCATTTTAAGACTTGTTTGAAATTATTACTTAATAATTTCAGCTAATTTTTTTCTGGCTGAAGTTATGGAGGCCGAATGCCTGTAAGTATCTCTCCATGGATCGGGTTTTTTTCCAAACCTTAAAAAAATATTTTTGATGTTGTAGGTTTGTGCGGTTAATGAAGAGTTTTCCAGTTCCTCCCAATCTATGGGAGTTGCCATCGGAGCGCCTTTTTAATAACGGAGATCTCCTTACCCTTTTTGTTTATGTTTTTCCCAAAAGGTTCGGATGAAACATCATGATTTCTTTTTTTATGATACTCTTTTAAGAATTCCTTGTTTTCCATTTTGTTGGTTATTTAGAAAAAGTTATCAATTTTTCAATGCAAAACTCAAACGGGGAAAATTCGGTAATTTATTTTTCGTTTTTATTTGAAGCTGAAATATCAAATATCAACACTGCTTCATCTTTATTTCTAACAGTTCCCAAAGCACCGCTGTAGGGTTTAATGTTATAATCACTTTGCAGAAAGGAAAACTCGCCTTGCAACTTCAGCATTCTATTTTCAACTGAAATTGTCACCGGAACTTCAATTAATTTTGTTACGCCATGAAGTGAAAATTCGCCTGTAATTTTGAATCGCGCTCCTTCAATTATTTTGAGGCTGTGGGAACTGAATCTTACAATTGGATACTTTTCAATATCCAGTTGGCTGCTGCTTCTCATGGTTTTGTTAATCTCTTTCCAATTTTTTTGGGAAAGAACTTCCAGACCGTATTTTCTTCGGATTTCCGGAAGATCGGAAGCGATTGAATTTAAAGGGACTTCAACCAATATTTTAAACTGAGTTGGATCAAATTTGTCAAATTCGACCGAACCAGAAAATTCCCGGGCAATGACGATATGATCATGCGCAAATCCGGAAAAAATTCCTTTTTTGTATAACCTTACGATCAGCTCACTCGCATTTTTATCTATCAAATAAACTTTAGCTTCAAGAGAAATTAATTTGGGGGAGTCAACTAAATTTTCGGGGGAATTTAAACCTGATCCGGGTTCAAGATTATTTTCCCG
>JBBRGD010000124.1:0-6133 GCA_038241065.1 Flavobacteriales bacterium | reverse complement strand
AGAATTGTCGAAAAAGAATTGACCCAAAATTATACTAACTCCTTAAACGCCTTTAAAATTGATTATTATGAATCTCCGGATAATTTTGAAAATGGAATATCTATAGAAAATCCAACCGCTTTTGAAGGCAGGAGTCACCAGGAAATTCTTGCCACAATAACCAATCAAACTTCAGGCTGCACCTCTTTGCCGGTATCTTTTAAACTGCTTATTCAGCCGGTGCCGGTAATAATTTTAAATGAAACAACAATTTTATGCGTTGATTTTAATGGAAATTTAGCGGCTCCTGTTTCTTTAGGTCAGGATTTAGGAGCGGGATATACTTATAATTGGACTCCTGCAAATGATCCTGACGGGGATGGAGTGCAAAATCCGAACTTCAATATTAATGAAGTGCCAGAGGAATTAAATATTTCGGTTTTAATTACAGATAAAATATCCGGATGCTCCAGCACTTTTAGTACAGAGATAAAAGTTTATTCTGCTCCACAGGAAGTTTCTGTTCAAATTTCCGGAAACGATTTTGACGGCGGGTATGTGGTTAGGGGAACTGCACTTGGCGGAACAGGGGATGATGCAACATATGAATACAGGCTTGATAATGGTTCCTGGCAGTTGCAGCCCTCTTTTACTTCAGTGCCCGGAGGAAACCACACAATTTCTGCCAGGGAAATTAATGGGTGTGGGAGTGCGACTTCTCAGTCATTCAGATTGATTGGATACCCACGGTTCTTCACTCCAAATTCGGATGGTTATAACGATACCTGGAATGTCATAAACGATTCAGAAATATCTATTACAAAAGTGTTTATTTTTGACCGGTACGGGAAACTATTAAAACAATTAGATCCAACTGCGGGGGGATGGGACGGAACTTACAATTCACATGTTATGCCGGAAGACGATTACTGGTTTTTACTGGAATATAAAGATGCTGAGTCGGGAATACCAAAAAAATTTAAAGGGCATTTTACCTTAAAAAGATAAACCTGAAACTTATGAAATTCAACTTTTTTGTCATTCTGAACGAGCCATTTCCCTTTTTTGTCATTCTGAACGAGCTTTTGGGCGAGGAAGAATCTCTACGATATACCACAATTCAACAGTTAAACAATTACACATCCATATTCGTTTAATCGTTAATTCGTTTATTTGTTTAATCGTTTAGTTTGTCATTCTGAAGGAGCTTTTGGGCGAGGAAGAATCTCTATTATGAGTGCGCGGGTCGGTGAAAAAGTTATTGGCCTTCATTCATGATTTGCCCAATGAGTAGATGGGATTCTTTACTGCGTTTAGAATGATATCCCAGGGAGTTTTTTGTCGTTGTTTACGAGCCATTTCCCTTCTGAAAATAGACACCTTGGACTAAAAGGTTTCGCGTAAAGCACGTAAAGAAAAAACCGCAAAGCGCAAAGAAAGAAATATTTTCATAAATCAAACCTCAAATTATTTCCCAACTCCAAATTTGGTTAATTTCAAAAGCTACAGTCCGAAGCTTAAGGAGACGATCACGCTCGAGAAATCCCTTTCAATATTTGCTGTATTGGTCAATCCTACCTGATAAAATTGGGGGTTATCTGTTCTGGAAGAATTATCGTAAGCTACATCTACTTTTATATTGCCAAAATTATAACCCAATCCCAGAGAATATCCATTCAGGTCGCCAAGGCTAGTTTCATTTTCATAAGGACTTTCTTCAAATCTATATCCACCGCGAAGGCTCCAGTCCTGGATCCGGTATTCTCCGCCAATTCTATAGGTAGAAGCCGCTTTTAAATTATCGGCAATTTGGGTATTCTGAAACATAAATTCCGGGTCTTCTAAAGGTCTTAGTTCGGTTTTTGAAAAGTCCTTATAAGAATAATCAAAACTTATCAAACCAGTTGTTCCGAATAATACGGCTAAACTTCCGGTGATTTTTCCCGGAGTTTTAAGTCTGTAGTCAGGGTAAACATTTACCACATTCGGGTTTACAAGTATCTCTTCGCTAAATTCTGTACTGGAGGTTTCCAAACGCTGGGTAGTCTGCTCTGTAATGGTGAGCCAGGTAGGAGATTCGTAAGAAACCCCCATTCTTAACATATCACTAAGCTTTGCGATTGTCCCCAGTTGGAAGGAGAAACCATCCCCGGTGGTGCTCAAGTTGTTGGAAAAAAGAACTTTATTCGTCTCACTTCCGGGATTATTGTTAGTTTCCACCAATTGGGTGGCCCTATCGTAATTTAAAAAGTGAGCGTTTAAATTGATCCCCAAATAAAGAAAATCCTTAAACTCGGAGGCAAAATTGAATGAAAATTTACCGTTTAGCCCTGTAGAAGCAAGAGAATATTTTTGACTAAAAGTTCCCGGAGCAATCGCTGAATTATACGAAGTGTTTGCAGAGGTGTCAGAATCTGGATTAATTACAAAACCCTGAAAACCCAAAAATGCCTGTTGCGCACCAAAACCTTCGTTTTCACCCAAAAATAGATAGAGGTCGGTTATACTTTCATCCTCTACTGTTTTAAGTAATTCTAAGGGAATCCCGTCCGAATATCCTAGAAAGTATTGATCAATGGAATTTGGGCTTGTACCTTGGGCTACAAAACTATCATCAAAATTATTCGTTTGTACATAGTTTACTCCTAAAGTAAATTTTCCCCAGTTATTCTCTGGATTGGTGCTGTTAAATACCAAAACCGCTCCCGCCTGGTCAAAATAAACTTCAGAATTTTCGTTAGAAGTGATACTGTTAAAATAATTGGTATTGTTTTTTCTTTGATTATAATTTAAGGTTACAGTAGCAAAGCTGTTTAAAAATACTGCAGACCCTGCAGGATTTATCCCCAAAGCAGATAAATCGCCTCCCAAGGCACCAAATGCTCCGCTCATCGCCCTAAAACGGGCCGTTCCAGTTAACTCTTCAGAGGAATATCTCACTGCGTCTGTAATATCCTGTGCCTGAGAAAAAGTTATCACTAAACAGGCGGTAACCAAAATATATAGCTTCTTCATAAAATTTTCATTTTTTTACAAATCTTAATTTCTGCCTCGATTACTGGATGTCGAACCTCCAGAAGAGGATCGTCCGCCACTAGAACTTCGTGTTGTTCCAGAACTTCGAGTTGTTCCCGAACTTCTAACTGTTCCGGTGTTGCTTCTATTTGTGGTAGTTGGTCTGGAATTGTTGTCGTTACTACGGTAAGTCCTGTTTGTGGACTGCTGACTGCTCCTTTGGTAACGGCTATCTGAAGAATTTCTCCGGGTGGTGTTATAATCTCCGGTAGATCTTCTGGTCAAACCGTATTGATCATCTGAACTTCTTAAATTTCTTATACTTCTGGAATAAGTGGAATTTTGCCTTCTGGAATTGAGATTTACTGCATTTCTAAGGTTGGATCTGCTGCCATCCCTAAAGGAAGATACTGCATTTCTTCTTCCGGTGTTATAAGCAACGTTTTGTCGGAAATAATTATTATTGTGATAACGATAGTTGTATGGATAATGCGATCCATAAGGGCTGTAATAAAATGGATACGCGGAAAATCCATATCCATATCCATATCCAAAACCGGAATAAGGATAATATCCTCCAAATCCTATACTCCAGGAACTACCCCAATGTCTTGGACCGTAATAACCCGGGCCCCAATATGGATTGTATGCATAATAACCCCCGGCCCAATATGGATTGTAAAAACCGCCATAAAAACCATTGTTATAGATATTTATGGAATAAGAATCTGGATCTTGTCCCCAAGGAGCATTTCCGCCTTGGTAATTGGGTTGCTGTTCTGTATAATCCCCACCAGTAGAGGTATAGCTTTCTACATCAGTGAAAATTGCATTTTCTGCCAAAAGCTCATTGTATAAATCGGATTCTTCTGCAAACAAATCTTTATAATAGACATTCTTGTCCTGGGTTGGATACTGTTCTTGCTCACTATAAACCCTTCTGGTGTCCCCGTAAACCCCATCCCTGTCTGAACCTGAATACTGATATGAACTACAAGATGCCAACAAAATTAAGGACACAGGAGCTATGAAAAAAAGTTTGTTTCTTAATATTGAAATTTTAAGTTTCATTAGCGGTGTATTTTATTGTTGAACCTTACAAATTTAGTTAGTTTTGCGCTAAGTATCTGAATCTTTAACAAAGGCTCAACATTTATTTAATATACCATATAATACACAATATTTATACCAAATAATAAGGATGAGCAAAAAATTAACGACACGTGGGGAAGACTATTCAAAATGGTATAACGATCTCGTGGTAAATGCCGATTTAGCCGAAAATTCAGCCGTTCGAGGCTGTATGGTTATCAAGCCCTACGGATATGCAATTTGGGAAAAAATGCAGGCCGAACTGGATAGGATGTTTAAGGAGACCGGTCATCAAAATGCTTATTTTCCGCTTTTTGTGCCCAAAAGCCTGTTTGAAGCCGAAGAAAAAAATGCGGAAGGATTTGCCAAAGAATGTGCAATAGTAACCCATTACAGGCTAAAAACCGATCCAAACAACCCTGCAAAATTAATTGTAGATCCGGAAGCAAAGCTGGAGGAAGAACTGATTGTTAGACCTACTTCAGAAGCAATTATCTGGAATACCTTTAAAGGTTGGGTTCAATCCTACAGGGATTTGCCTCTACTTATTAACCAGTGGGCAAATGTGGTTCGTTGGGAAATGCGTACAAGGCTCTTTTTAAGAACTTCCGAATTTTTATGGCAGGAAGGTCATACAGCTCATGAAACTAAAGCCGAAGCGGTTGCTGAAGCAGAGAAAATGAATAATGTATATGCAGAATTTGTTGAAAAATTTATGGCTATCCCGGTAATTCAAGGAACTAAATCTGAAAACGAACGTTTTGCTGGTGCCGAAGAAACCTATTGTATAGAAGCGCTTATGCAAGACGGAAAGGCTCTGCAGGCAGGAACTTCACATTTTTTAGGACAAAATTTCGCAAAGGCTTTCGACGTTAAATTTGCTTCCAAAGAAGGTGGTCTGGAATATGTCTGGGCAACTTCTTGGGGAGTATCCACAAGATTGATAGGAGCCCTGATTATGACTCATAGCGATGACCAGGGATTGGTATTGCCGCCTAGCCTCGCTCCAATTCAAGTAGTAATCGTTCCAATTTACAGAGGGGAAGAGCAATTGGCGCAAATTTCTGAAGTTGCAAATGATTTGGCTGCAAAACTAAAAGCAAGTGGGATGTCGGTAAAATATGATAACAGGGATACCTATAAACCCGGCTGGAAGTTTGCTCAATACGAATTACAAGGTGTACCTGTGCGAATTGCTATTGGACCTAAGGATTTGGAAAAGGGAAGCGTAGAGGTCGCGAGAAGGGACACCCTGAGCAAGGAAATTGTAATGCACGATGAGGTAGTTGACAGGGTAAAAGATCTAATGATCGAAATACAGGAAAATCTTTACGGAAAAGCCAAAAATTTCAGGGATCAAAATATTACTGAGGTAAATACTATTGAAGAATTCAAGGAAGTGCTAAAATCAAAAGGAGGATTTATATCAGCACATTGGGATGGAACTTCTGAAACTGAGTTAAAGATTAAAGACAAAACAAAAGCGACTATTAGATGTATCCCACTGGAAGGGAAGAAAGAAGATGGGAAATGTGTTTTAACCGGAAATCCTTCTACTCAAAGAGTGCTTTTTGCCAAGGCCTATTAGAGGATTTAGGAAAATTATTTATAAAAAAAATGAATTTCCCTGTTTTAAACCTATTTTACTGGTAAAAACAGGGAATTTATCGCCGCTTTTTTTCTTTTATAAAGCTCGCATTTTCAGTATAAAGGGGTTCTATAAAAGGTTACAGGAGGCTCGATAATTCAAGAGATATTTGTTTTTTTAAATATTTCAGAAAAAAATAGTTCAACATTTGCGACATAAGAAAATAGTTGTATTTTTGCATCCGCGTTAAAAGAAAGATTGGTCCGTTCGTCTAGGGGTTAGGACGCATGGTTTTCATCCATGTAACAGGGGTTCGATTCCCCTACGGACTACAAAAGTTGTTGTAAGTTGAAACAACTTTTAAAATTTTAAGCATGTTTGCTGAAGAGCAGATTCCTTTTTGAAATAACAACGGTCCGTTCGTCTAGGGGTTAGGACGCATGGTTTTCATCCATGTAA
>JBBRGD010000123.1:0-6143 GCA_038241065.1 Flavobacteriales bacterium | reverse complement strand
TCCGAAAAGCCGGTAAAATTTCCGAATTCATGATGATGGCGCCATTAACTCATTGGTTTTCAATGGCGCCCCAGCCACCGGGTTTAACCGTAAATTTTCCGAATTCACCGGATGGCGCCGTGGAATTTCACTGGATGTTTTTCCGAAAAGCCGGTAAAATTTCCGAATAATGAAAAATAGCTGTAGCCAAAAAATAAATTACCAATCCATTGGAACTGAGTGAAACCGATTAAAATGTGGCAATTGTTTGGCGAAAAAACGGAAGAGATTATTAACGAATTAATTGAAATGCTGGCGGCGTAGATTTTTTATGAGCCAGGCTGAAGTGCTACTATTAGGCTTCATTGGCGTCGCACTCTTGCACAGAATAACATAATTGAACAATGATTAAAGACAAAATAAATTTACAAATACCAAAAAACTGGAAGTGGGAAAAGCTTGATGATGCTTTAGACTTTGTTATTGGAGGTGATTGGGGGAAAGATGAAAATTTTGATGACCCCAATTATGGAGCAGCCTATTGTATTAGAGGTTCAGAAATAAAAAATTGGGAAGAAGAAAAAGGGAAAACTGCATCATTAAGGAAAATAAAGCTGTCAAACATTGAAAAAAGAAAATTAGTTGAAGGCGATATTTTGGTTGAAATTTCAGGTGGTGGTCCAGAACAGCCAGTTGGAAGAACTGTGATGATTGATAAAACAGTTTTAAGTTACAAGCCTGATATTCCTAAAATCTGCACAAACTTTTTAAGACTTATTCGTCCTAAAGATTATGTTGATTCAAAGTTTTTAAATCTGTTTTTAAAACTTTTCTATTATTCGGGCGAAATTGTAAACTATCAAGGCGGTAGTAATAATCTTAGAAATTTAAAGTTTCCGGACTTTATCAAAATTAATTTTCCTCTTCCTCCAAAACCCACCCAACAAGCCATTGTTTCCAAAATAGAAGAACTCTTTAGTGAGTTAGACAAAGGCATAGAAAACCTGCACACTGCCCAACAACAACTAAAAACCTACCGGCAGTCTGTATTAAAATGGGCATTTGAGGGTAAGCTAACCAATGAAAATGTAAAGGAAGGTGAATTGCCGAAGGGGTGGAAATGGGTAACAATTGATCATCTTCTTTCACATCCTAAAAAAGGAATGGCAACAGGACCTTTTGGAACTATGCTAAAGAAAAGTGAACATCAAAAAAGCGGCATACCCGTTTTAGGAATTGAAAATATAGGAGAAGGTGTTTTTCAAATGCCAAATAAGATTTTCGTAACAGATGAAAAGGCTTTTGAATTAAAAAATTTCAGAGTGAAAGAAAATGACATTATTATTTCACGTTCTGGAACTGTTGGAGAAATCTGCCTTTTGCCTAAGAGCATGGAAAACTCTATTATCTCAACTAATCTTATAAGAGTCTCACTTAATCTTGAAATTATCAATCCAAAATACTTTGTTTACTTATTTCAGGGTGGCAAGGTGAGACAACAAGTTTTTGATTTATGCAAAGGTTCCTCAAGAGCATTTTTAAATCAGACAATTTTAAACTCTCTTGATTTTCCATACTGCTCAATTAAAGAACAAAACAACATCATCCAAGAAATTGAAAGTCGCTTTAGTGTAGCAGATAAAATGGAAGAAAGCATAACCCAAAGCTTGCAACAGGCAGAAGCATTAAGGCAAAGTATTTTAAAAAAGGCGTTTGAGGGGGAGTTGATTACTTTACCGCATTAGCAAAGAGTCTGCGAAGCAAAATTTTAAATAGTTAAATAACAAACCCATATTTTATACGATATGAAGAAATATGAATTAACAAAGATTGATACCCAGATTGAAAAATCAGTTAATATAGGTCAAGATAATGCAGAGGCCTATGTGAAAAATGTTGCTGAGTTGATATGCAGTTACTGGGAACTAACGATTGAAAAGGATAATCTGCCCAATGTTATTTTAGATCGTGAATTACCGTCTAACATCCAAAATTTCGTAGCCTACTGTTTTTTGCGAGTGTTAAATTGTAACCGTTGCATTTTTGATTTTAGTAAAGACTTTAAATTCAGAATATATTCTTTATTTGATAGAAATCTTAAATTAGTATACTCTGCGTTAAATATAAAAGAAAAGGATACAACTTATGAGAAGGAATTAAAACTATCAGGTTACATACTGCCAAAAGAAAACAACCTCACTGCAAATTTGGAGTTCAATCAGGGAATTGATGTGATAAGCAAATATGAAAATAACTTCTACAGGACCATTCGAAATAAGGAGAATAAAAACCTTTTGAGCAATTTTGTAGAGTTGGATTTTAATCAGCAGAAATTCGAGCATTTCTTCGCTGTACTGAAAAAATATTTGGACTCAGATATGAACCACAAATATGAATTATATAATGACACCCTAAATATCTTAAATAATTTAATTAAGGATTTTAACAGTATGGCCACAAAGTACAGTGCCAACCTTTTTGAACAGCCGTTTTCAAAAATTCGAACTGCAATAGAATTTAATTTTTTAAGCGATCCTGCAAGTAAGCCTGCTAAGTTGGAAGTGGTAGGAACTGAAAAAAAATATCCATTCAATATTGTTGGAAGCAAAAATAAATTTGAGTTAAAAATTATTAACAGAACATTAGGTAGCGCATTTGATTCTGCAATAGTTATAAAAGATTTTTCAAGAATAGAGATCGAGATTTTAGAGCAAAAGCAGTTTGTCGGAACAATTAATACATCAACTGTAAACATCGAGTTTAACTATGAAGTACTAAAGCATACTTCCTCTCTTTTAATAGAAGGAGAAATAATTTGGACGAATTTTGACGGCAAGGAGGATGTTGAAAACTTTTATTTAGAACTTCAGGGACAAACTAAAGAGTTAGATTGGATTCAATTGGAGCAGTTATCCCCTTACGATTTAGAGCCTGTTGCTAAGGAGACTGAATTAATTGGGAGAGATAATATTTTAAATCAATTAAGAGCTAGGATAAAGAATAAACTTGGCTCATCTTATTTGTATGGCCAAAGAAGGGTCGGAAAAACTTCGGTAGTTAAAACACTACAATCAATAGAAAAAAGTACGGATAATCTTTTAATAATATATATTGAAGCAGGCGACTGGAGTGATGCTACAGGATCCTTAAAAAGTATGAATAATTTGGGTAAAAAGATTTGTACCAAAATTAAGAAGCACAACAGAAAATTTGATGCAATAAAAATACCCGAATTTAATGGTTCTTTAAATCAAATTTCTGATTTCTTGGATGATGTTATAGAATTTGATGACTCTTTTAACGCTCTGATTATTTTAGATGAATTTGATCGAATTTCAAATGAGCTTTTTAAAAGAAATGATGTTGGTCAGTCTTTTATGCTGACCTTAAGGGCAATGAGTAATAGGTCTCAATTTGGATTTATTTTAGTTGGAGGGGAAAAACTAGAATATATTCTTAGCCAGTGGCAAGAGTTTAATAAGTTTAAGCCGGTTAGAGTTGATTATTTTGACAAGCAAAATGATTGGGATGATTTTAAAAAGTTAATCAAAGATCCTGTACAAGGGCTATTAGAGTTTAACGATAAAGCTATTGATTTCATATATAATCAGACCTCTGGAAACCCTTATTTTACAAAATTGATATGCATTGAATTATTTAGATACATGGTTAACAATAGGGACACACATGTTACGGAGAAAGAATCATTTAAAGCAACGGAAATAGCTAGAAATAGTTCAAATATTGCGGCGACGGACTTTTCACATTTTTGGGAAGATGGAATCAAGGAAAAAGTTGAAAAGGAAGAAGAAGTTTCAATAAACCGGAGAAAGTTACTAATTACTTTGTCAGAATTAGTTAGGAAAGGAAAAGCAACCACGAAGGAAAATATTTTGATGCAGGCTATTGAAAAAGGGCTTTCTGAAGAGACAGCAACTAGGGTACTTGAAGAGTTTGAGCAAAGAAAGATTATTAAATATGATAATAATAAATTTGAGTTCATAGTAAAATTTTTTGAGGATTGGTTGGTTACACAGGGAATTGAAAAAATAATTACAACTTTTGAAGAAGAGGAAAGAGTGAGGTTTCAGAAAAGAAGAGAAGAAGAACTACGGGTTACTCCCAAAGAAATTTTATCACTTACAGATATTTGGAAGACGTATCGTGGTAAAGAAGTAACCTCCGAAAAGGTATTGATATGGTTAAATCAATTTGATGGCGTTTACAAGCAAAGACTGATGTATAAAATTCTTTCAAATATTAAATTTTATAACGAAAATTTGATCAGAGAAAAAATGGAAATATTGTTCATAGAAGTTCAGAAACAGTTGAAAAAGAAAAATATTGATAGGATTTTAGATGATAAAAAATTTAAGAGATCGGATATTCTTGTGAGTTATATAGATCCAAGTCCGAGTAAAAGTGGAGCGGAATATGCAAAAAAATTCGTCGAGGTTAATAACATTTATTTTGAAAATGCTGTTGAGCCTTCTAAAATTCCAGAAAAGTTGAATGATAATATAAAAGCACTAGTTTTTGTGGATGATCTCATAGGTACGGGTAACACCTTACTTGAAAATATTGTTGGAGTCTTAGAAAATTTGAAGAGTAAAACCAAGGACAAAGAATTTGTAGTTATTTGTGGATATATAACTGGTTTCCAAAGTGCAAGCACAGCTGCCGAAGTCAAATTATTAAAAAAAGGGCTTGAAGTTTTTGTAAAAATTATTGATCCGCTTAATAATGCTGATAAATGCTTTGACGAATCATCAAAGATTTTTGTAAATCCTAATGAAAGGAATGAAGCGAAAAATGTTTGCCATGAAATTGGAAATAAATTAGAAAAAAGTCATCCATTAGGCTATGGAAATTGTCAGACTACGATAATTTTTCCAACCACTTGTCCCAACAATTCGTTGCCAATATTATGGAAAGCGAGTAAGGATTGGACACCGCTTTTCGAAAGGTAGATTTTAGGTAAGGGTTAAAAACACTTCCTATAGAACCGCAATCCTAAAAATCCTATAACAAAGTCCTGATTTAGACAACATGAGTAACAACAATTCAGCGAACACTTCCAGCATCGTTTCCAAAGTATGGGCATTCTGCAACACCTTACGTTATGATGGCGTAGGCTATGGCTGTCTGAATCAGGATTTTCAGGATTTAAAAATTAACAGGATCACGAATAAGTGTATTTCAAATATCCTGTAAATCCTACAATCAATTTAATCCTGATTCTGATATTCAGGATGTAAAATTTAACAACATATGACCCAGGATGAAACAACATTTAAAATTATAGGCTGCGCCATGAAAGTGCACAATACGCTGGGCAACGCCCGCCTGAACGGAACGGGCAGGGTTTCCAGGAAGTTATTTACCAACGATGCCTGGCTATTGAATTTCGGAAAGCAGGATTAGACTTCGTCCGGGAGAAAGACCAGGTAATATACTATGAAGGGGAAGAAGTAGGTAACAGGCGAGCTGACTTTATAGTGGAAGGCAATATAATGGTAGAATTAAAGGCGCTCATCAATTTAGAGGAGGTTCACCTTGCACAGGCAAAGAACTATGCAGTTGCATATGATCTACCCATTGGATTGCTTATTAATTTTGGTTCCACAAGCTTACAATATAAAAAGAACTTCAATCCAAAATACAATCCTGTTAATCCATCAATCAAGTAAATCCTGATTCAGACACCATGAGCAACAACAATTCCCAAAACACCTCCAGCATAGTTTCCAAAGTATGGGCTTTCTCCAACAGCTTAAGAGATGATGGCGTAGGCTCCCGAAAAAAATCGGGACAGGTATTGAGATTATTTAAAGCAGCTAACTTATTTGCTGTTTTTAAAAATGGCAGATGAATACAGCAGGCCGCCACATAACCGTAAAATGCGCATACCCAAAGCATTCAATTGGGAAATACTAATCACTAAAAGCGGTGATACAAACAGGTGGGAAATACGATTGCTATAAATGTTTTAATTTGTATGAATGAATATTGAAAGGGTAAATCGATTACTAAAGCAAAAAGAAAATATCCGCCTGGAGTTTAAGGAGGCTGTTACTGCTTTGCCCGGCAATTTATTTGAAACTATTTGTGCCATGCTCAACCGGGATGGCGGCGATATTATGTTGGGTGTGCAGGATAATGGA
>JBBRGD010000122.1:0-6152 GCA_038241065.1 Flavobacteriales bacterium | reverse complement strand
GAATAACTTTCTTTTTTTTCTTTTTCCCCACAGCTAAATGCTATTAGAAGAGATAATATTGTAATAAATTTGATTGTTAATTTCATGATTTGTGTTTTTTAAAATATATAGAATTAATTTACCACAAAATTACTAAAAATTATTATAAATAAAAGATAAAAAGGTATTTAAATATTTTATAACTTGCAAAATGACTAATAAAAGAGATATTAGTATTAAATTTGAATTCTAAATAAATAAATATGTTATCAAATTCAAGTAAGTATGCAATAAATGCTGTTCTGTATTTAGCAGTTCATTCTGACGAATCAAAAAAAATTAGCGCAAGGGAGATTGCAGGAAATATTAATATTCCATCACCCTTTCTTTCTAAATTGTTTCAGGTTTTGTCGAGAAAAAATGTGATATCATCTTCAAAAGGACCGGGCGGAGGGTTTTATATGACAAAAGAAAATTTAAATCTTAATCTTATTGAAATTATCAAACACATTGATGGACTTGAAAATTTTGAAGATTGTGTTTTGGGGTTAAAGAAGTGCAGCAGCGAAAAACCATGTCCTATACATTATTCTATTCAGCCTTTAAAAAAACAATTATTTAAAGACATGAATGAGAATAGCATTGCCAGTTTCGCAAAAAAGGTAAAAGCAGAGGAGACATTTTTATTTATTTGAATTAAGATTTAATGCCCAAAATTCAAAATTCAAAATTGAAAATTCAAGATTTTTCTTAAATCATTACAAAATAATGAACCTTGAATTTTGAATTCTTAATCCTGAATCAACAAACCAGGGCATATGTTTGATTCGCTATTTCCAGTTCTTCATTTGTAGGGATCACAAGTACTGTTACTTTAGATTTTTCGGTACTAATAATTCTGTTTTCTTTAGAGCGGACATCATTTTTAAGCAGATCTAATTCTATACCGAGGAACTGCATTTCTTCACAAACCATTTTTCTGATTGTACTGCTGTTTTCACCAATTCCGGCGGTAAAAACCAATGCATCCAAACCATTCATTGCAGCCGTATAAGCACCTATATATTTTTTGATCCTATAGGCATTCATTTCCAAAGCCAATTTACATTCGTAATTGCCTTTTTCGGCTTCCGATTCAATATCGCGTAGATCGCTGTAACCGGTAAGGCCCAACATCCCGCTTTTATTGTGTAAAATATTGCTTACTTCCTTTACAGTATATCCCAGATGTTCTGTCATATAAAAAATAACCGACTGGTCAATATCACCGCTGCGTGTTCCCATAATAAGGCCATTAACAGGTCCAAATCCGAGGGAATGATCTATACTTTTCCCGTCTTTTACAGCTGTGATACTGCATCCATTTCCCAAATGAACCGTAATTATTTTTGATCGTGGTTTTTTAATTATCTGAATTGCTTGTTCTGACACATATTTGTGGCTGGTTCCATGAAACCCATACACTTGTATCTTGTTTTCATATAAAAAGGAATTCGGTATGGCATATTTATGAGCTCTGGCTGGAATACTTCTGTGAAAAGCAGTATCGAATACCGCTACTTGACTGGCTTCGGGAAAAATTTCTTCAGCAACTTCAATCCCGATCAAATTAGGCGGGTTATGCAAAGGTGCTAAGGAAAAAAGCTCTTTTATTTTTTCTTTTACTTTTTGGTCTATAATGATAGTCTCAGTGAAAGTCGGGCCACCATGAACCACTCTATGGCCGATGGCGGGTATTTCTGAAGCATTCTTAATTACTCCTTTTTTATCATCCATCAGAATATTTGTAATCTCTTTTAAAGCTAAAGAATGATCAGGGATTTCCATTTCTTCTGTAATTGAAAAACCTTTTGATGTATAATGCAGTTTTGCACCTTCCTGACCGATCCTTTCAACCAGTCCGGAAGCTAAAACCTTTTCTTCCGGCATTAATATCAATTGAAACTTTAAGGAAGAACTTCCTGAATTTATGACTAAAATATTTTTCATGTGTAGATTTTTATTGTTTTTTATCAGTCCCCAATGCAATTAAGGGTAATTGCCTAAATTGGCTTTATTTAAAATTTAAATTCCCTGTGCCTGAATTGCAGTTAGGATTACGGTATTAAATACATCATCCACAGTACAGCCACGGCTTAAATCGTTCACCGGCTTGTTCAAACCCTGCAACATTGGGCCAATGGCCAAAGCACCGGTTTCCCTCTGTACAGCTTTATAGGTGTTATTCCCTGTATTTAAATCGGGAAATATTAATACACTTGCTTGTCCCGCGACTTCAGAATCTGGTAATTTGTTTTTACCTATTGTCATATCTACGGCGGCATCATATTGGATTGGTCCTTCAACTTTTAGATCGGGACGCAATTGCTTCACTATTTCGGTAGCGGTTCTTACACGGTCCACATCTTCTCCTTTTCCTGAGGTTCCGGAAGAATAAGAAAGCATGGCAATTTTTGGTTCTATTCCGAAGGCTTTGCTGCTTTCTGCAGAGGAGATAGCAATTTCGGCAAGTTGTTCAGCAGTAGGGTTGGGGTTGATTGCACAATCTCCAAATACCGACACCCGATCTTCCAAACACATAAAAAACACCGAAGAAACGACTGAAACTCCGGGTTTAGTTTTGATAAACTGTAAAGCCGGGATTATAGTATGTTGCGTTGTATGAGTTGCCCCGGAGACCATCCCGTCTGCATGGCCTTTATAGATCATCATGGTGCCAAAAAAGGAGACGTCGCTCATCCTGTCTTTTGCAATATCAAGGTTTACGTTTTTGTGTTTACGGAGTTCGTAATAGGTTTTTGCATAGTCCTCAAAATTGGGAGATGTAGGGGGATTAATGATCTCTAATTTATCTAAATCCAATATTATTCCAAGGTTTTCAACTTTTCTTCTGATGGTTTCTTTCTCCCCGAGTAAGGTGATATCTACCAGATCCATTGCTATCAAGCGTGAGGCGGCAATTAAGATGCGCTCATCTGTACCTTCAGGCAATACTATATGTTTTTTTGCCTGTTGAGCCCGTTTCACCATACTATATTGGAACATTCGTGGGGTAATTCCACGTGGATTAAAATTAAAGAGTTGCTCTACCAAAGGATCAAATAAAACATATTGTTCAAAGGTGCTGATGGAGGTTTCTATTTTTTGAATGCTACTTGCATATATATTGGATTTAATAGAGCCTATGGCATTGGCAACATTAAAAGTTCCATCTTCTACAGATATAATTGGAACTATTTGTGAAAATCCATCTATCAGTTTCAAAATAGTATCTTCGGGGATAAGACCTCCTGTTAAAATTATACCCGAAATTCTAGGATAATTACTGGAAATATTTGCCTGTAAAGCTCCCAAAATAATATCAGCTCTGTCACCCGGGGTAATTACCAAACTTTCATTTTTTAAATGATTCAGATAATTACGGAGCTGCATGGCACCAACACCAAAATTCCCGGTTTGATTATCTAAATATTCTTTTCCGAACAAAACCTTCCCGTTTAATGCTACTAAAATTTCCTTAAGCGTTGGATTTACAAGTGTTTCGATTAAGGGTATTGAAAAAACACCGACTTCTTTCGGTAAAAATTCACGCATACCATCTAAAGCTGTCTGTAGATTTTCCGGATCAATTTTATTACAAACAATGGACATCACCCTTACATCTTTGTTGATAAAAGCGTGATAGGCCATTTGAAGGCTGCCCATAAGAACTTCCTTGGTTTTGTTTTTCCCGCTGGCAACTATAATAACCGGGATACCAAGGTTTTTGGCTATAAGTACATTTACATCAAATTCAAATACATTTCCTTCGCCTGAAAAATCGCTTCCCTCTACTAAAACGAAATCGAATTCATCTTCAAGTTTCTTGTATTTGCGTATGATGGTATCGATTATTTCACCGGATTCTCCTTCGTTGCGTTTGTGGATTATTTCACTTCTGGTAAAGGCAAAGGTATCCTCGTAGGGAATTTTTAAATCGAAATAACTAAGGACAGTGTCAATATGATTATCTTTTTTTCCAATTTCTAAATCATCAATAATTGGCCTGAAATAACCAACTTTTACAGTTTTCCCCAATAGGGTACGCATCAGTCCTAATGAAATTAGCGATTTCCCACTGTGGGATTCTAATGTTGCAATATAAATTCCTTTGTTCATGTTGTTTTAATTCTTTTGCGAAAATACGATTATTGAAAATTTAAAGGTTTCTTTTTTTGAATATTTGATCTAAAATTATACAAAAACGTTTTTTAATTAAATATTCAATAAATAGTATTTAAAATTCAGTATTCAAAATGCAAATAAAAAAAAGCGGGATACATTTCTTAACGGTTATTTTTCAGTCAATTCAATGGGCTTAATCTCCAAATCATTACTTAATTCAATCTTCTAATTTTCAAGATTAATAGCTATATTTGCAGCCGCTTAGAAATGGGCGTTAAAATTTAAATTTCAAATATGAAAGCCGGAATTGTAGGATTGCCAAACGTAGGAAAATCGACACTTTTTAATTGTTTATCCAATGCAAAGGCCCAAAGTGCCAATTTTCCTTTTTGTACTATAGAACCGAATATCGGGGTGGTAAACGTACCGGATACCCGCCTGGAAAAACTGGAATCTTTGGTCAAACCAGAGCGTGTGCTTCCTGCAACCGTTGATATTGTTGATATTGCCGGCCTTGTAAAGGGAGCAAGTAAAGGAGAAGGACTAGGAAATCAATTTCTGGGAAATATTCGTGAAACAGATGCTATTTTGCATGTGTTGCGTTGTTTTGAGGACGACAATATTGTTCATGTGGACGGATCGGTAAATCCGGTTAGGGACAAGGAAACCATAGATATGGAGCTTCAATTAAAGGATCTGGAAACAATAGATAAAAAACTGGAGAAGGTAAAACGGGCTTCCAAAACAGGCAATAAGGAAGCTCAAAAGGAGGAAGTTGCTTTGTTGAAGGTGAAGAAAGGTCTGGAAGAAGGAAAATCTGTACGTTCATTGGATTTGACAGATGCAGAAAGGAAAGAATTCATCACTAATCTACAATTGATCACAGATAAACCGGTGTTATACGTATGTAATGTTGACGAAGCTGCCGCAACTACCGGAAATGCCTTTGTTGATCTGGTAAAAGAAGCTGTAAAGGATGAAGATGCTGAGGTATTGGTATTGGCAGTTGGAACTGAAGCCGATATTACCGAATTAGAGGAGTATGAAGAACGACAAATGTTTTTACTAGATATTGGCCTTGATGAACCCGGATCGGCAAAATTAATCAGATCTGCCTATAAACTATTAAAGCTTCAAACTTATTTTACCGCCGGGGTAAAAGAGGTGAGAGCCTGGACCGTTGCGGTGGGAGCAAGCGCACCACAAGCCGCAGGAGTAATTCACAGCGATTTCGAAAAAGGATTTATTAGAGCAGAAGTAATTGCTTATGAAGATTTTGTGAAATATGGGAGTGAAGCAAAAGTGAAAGAAGCCGGAAAAATGAGGGTAGAAGGGAAAGAATATATCGTTAAAGACGGTGATGTGATGCATTTTAGGTTTAATGTGTAGTTAGTATTGAGATGTGAGTATTGAGATGTGAGTATTGAGATGTGAGTATTGAGTATTGAGAAAAAGAAAATAGAGAAGAGAAAATAGAGAAAAGCCAAGAAAAAGGAGCCAGAAGTCAAAAACTAAAAAATTGTCAGAAATGTTATCTTCGCCTATCTGCAGAAATATAAATGTCATTTCTGATATATTTTTAAAACAGTTCAACACCAATAAGTGTCACTCAATACTCAATACTAAAATCTCAATACTAATTACCCAAATCTTAATTAACATTTCCCCTTAAAATTTTGTTAATTACTTTGGACGTTTTCTGATTTAACTTTTTGCGGGAACCCCTATATTAGCAACTCAACTGCACCTGTCATTTATGAACCAAGAAACAAAATATACCGAAGATAACATCCGTTCCCTTGATTGGAAAGAACATATCAGGATGCGTCCGGGAATGTATATTGGAAAACTTGGGGATGGGTCTACTGCCGATGACGGGATTTATGTCTTATTAAAGGAGGTCATTGACAACAGTATAGATGAGTATGTGATGGGCGCAGGTAAAACCATCGAAATTTCTGTTCAAAATCCACGCGTTATTGTCCGTGACTACGGTCGGGGAATTCCTT
>JBBRGD010000121.1:0-6156 GCA_038241065.1 Flavobacteriales bacterium | reverse complement strand
TATGAATGCAATATTCATATATAATGACAAATTTATTTGTGGCCGCGAAGTGGAAAAAATGTCCAAATCCAAATACAATGTAGTGAGCCCGGACGAGATATGTGATCAATATGGCGCAGATAGTTTGCGGCTTTACGAAATGTTCCTTGGGCCACTGGAACAGGCAAAACCCTGGAATACCGCAGGAATTACAGGAGTGCATAGTTTCTTGAAGAAACTTTGGAAATTGTATCATAACGATGAGATTTTTGGAGTTTCAGATGAAAAAGCTTCAGCCGAAAGCTTAAAGACATTTCATAAAACCATCAAAAAAGTCACGGAAGATATTGAAGCTTTCAGTTTCAATACTTCGGTTTCAAGTTTTATGATCTGTGTAAACGAACTTATGGCCCAAAAATGTGATCAGCGGGAAGTTTTGGAACCATTGGCGATTTTAATCGCGCCTTATGCGCCGCATATTGCCGAAGAATTGTGGCAAAAACTGGGACATAATGAGTCGGTTGCAACTGCTGCTTATCCGGAATTTGAAGAAAAATATCTTGTGGAAAGCACCAAGGAGTACCCGATCTCATTTAACGGGAAAATGCGGTTTACACTGGAATTACCTTTAGATTTGAGTAAAGAAGAGATAGAAGAAACGGTGATGGCAAATGAAAAGACCAAAAATCAACTGGAAGGAAGAACCCCTAAAAAGATTATTGTTGTCCCTGGAAAGATCGTGAATATTGTGGGGTAATTTTTAGCTTAGACGAAGGTATCTACAAGCTAAAAAAAAGCTCACCATAAGGGCAATCTCTTTTCATTTTGCTCGTGCCTCCCAAATAAAAAGAGCTTGCCTTACCCACTGCCAGCCGAAACCGAAAGATAATTTTAATACTCATTTAATGAGATCTCAAGAAATGTTCTTTACATTAGTTAACTGATTTAAATAATTCAAATATGAACCGAATAAAGGAGGTTTTGGAAGTAAAAGGAATAAAAGAGTTAACTGTTCGAAAAAATCGGACAGTTAAAAATGCAATCTGATGCTAAATTTCATAAAACAGATTTTGCCGACACCATTTTTTAACAACTATTATAATAGGAATAATGACCAAAGAAACCGCCATAAAATTATTTGAACAGCAACAGGTACGCACCCAATGGGACGCAGAAGAAGAAAAATGGTATTTTTCGGTACAAGATGTTGTTCAGATCCTTTCAGAGAGTAAAGATGTAAAACAATACATTAAGAAAATGCGTAGCCGCGACAATGAATTACAAAACAACTGGGGTACAATTTGTACCCTTGTTGCTATGCAAGCCCCAGATGGCAAAACCAGAAAAATACAAGCTGCCAATACTGAAGGATTATTTAGGATTATCCAATCAATCCCTTCCCCCAAGGCTGAACCCTTTAAAAAATGGTTGGCAAAAGTTGGGGCGGAGCGTATAAACGAAATTGAAGATCCCGAATTAGGAATAGAACGCCTTATGGAAACCTATCTTAAAAAAGGCTACAGCAAACAGTGGGTCAACCAACGGCTAAAAAGTATAGAGGTTCGTAAAGAACTTACCGACGAATGGGATGAAAGAGGCGTAAAAAAAGGACAGGAATACGCGATACTTACCAATGAAATTACAAAAGCCTGGAGTGGATTTGATGTAAAGAACTACAAAAAACTAAAAGGGCTCAAAAAAGAAAATCTGCGTGATAATATGAGTAACTTAGAGCTAGTACTCAATATGCTTGCCGAAGCGACTACGACTGAAATAAGCAAAGAAAAAAAACCAGAAACCTTTACCGAAAATAAAAAAATAGCCCAACAAGGGGGAACAATTGCAGGAAACACTCGAAAGGAAATAGAGGAAAAGACGGGGAAAAAAGTAGTGAACAAACTATCTTCAAAAAACTATTTACAGAACAAAAAAACACTGGAGTAATGGGTTTTCTATACAATATGTTTGACAATCCTTCTGAAATAAGCCAACGCTAGGAAGTTTGCGGAAAGAAAAAGCTATCAGGTAACAACCTATATGAAAAATAGCGGTTAAAGCGCTAAACGAAATTAAAAACATAAAATAAAGGTCAGAAAGAAACCGAAAAGTTAGTGCATAAAATATCCGCTCCTTTTCAATTACGAGTTCGATGTAATTCTATTGAAGCTTTTCTTTATATTTGAGTATGGAATATTTATTTATAGGTCTTGCAGCCGGAGCAATACTCGCTTATTTTATATTTGCGAGGTTTAACAAGTATCGCAGCAAAGAGCGGGCAGAGGAACAATCGGTGATTTTGATCGATAAGATCAAAAGCGTTTGTAAATTTATTACGGTTGAGGGCGATTTTTCAGAAATTTACCATTACGAAAACCTCAAGGAAAAATATGTCAGCCTTGTTTTTGGTAAAAAGAAAGCCATCATTTTAATCAGTGCCAAAGCACATATTGGTTTTGATCTAAGCAAGATCAGGATGTCCAGTGATAATGTTCATAAAAAGATTGTTCTCACTAATTTTCCGCAGCCGGAATTGCTTACCGTAGAAACCGATTTTAAATATTATGACAAGCGCGAAGGTTGGGCAAATCCTTTTACTGCTTCCGATTTGACAGATATTACCCGTGATGCCAAAAAGCATATTGTAGATAAAATTCCACAAAGTGGATTGATGGAAAAAGCCAATAAAGAAGCCCTAGACACTATTTTGCTCATAGAAAAAATCGTTGAAACTATTGGTTGGAAACTGGATTACACCGCACTGGAAACAAATGTTTCGGAAATTCCGAAATTAAAAGAATAATTGGCTTTCCTTTGGGGAGTAATCAACCTGGGTTCCTATGGATATTGAAACTTTCAGAAATTATTGCCTTGCCAAAAAAGGCGTTTCCGAGGATCTTCCATTTGGCCCCGATACCCTTGTCTTTAAAATTATGGGGAAAATCTTCGCCCTGGCTTCGCTTGATGAGGTTCCCCTGAGAGTTAACCTTAAATGCGATCCCGAACGGGCTATAAGCTTAAGGGAGGAATATCCCGAAAGGATTCTGCCCGGATATCATATGAATAAAATGCACTGGAATACCCTGGTGCTGGATGGATTTCTTCAAAAATCAATTGTCTTCGGGCTTGTAGATCATTCCTATAACCTGGTACTTCTGGGCTTGCCGAAGAAACTTCAACAGGAGCTTAAGGCCCTGTAAATAATGAGTAAAAGATCTATGACCGTATTCGATTTTTATAAACGTGAAAAAAGTAATCAGCAACAGAATTTAGATAAGGCCAATAGCAGGCTTAATATTTCCAGTTTGGTAAGATTGATAGTGTTTCTGGCAACGGCTTTCGGAATTTATTATTTTTTCACGGATACTAAAATAGCCGGCCTGATCGCTTTAATAGGGATCATTGTTTTTTTATTCCTGGTTTCCCGACATACTGATCTAAAATATAAACGCGATAAGATCCTTGAACTTGTAAAACTAAATGAAACTGAACTCAGGGTTTTAAAACGGGATTTCGCAGATCTTCCAGCGGGAAACGAGTTTACAAACCCATTGCATCCCTATAGTCAGGATATAGATCTGTTTGGAGAAGGATCCTTTTTTCAGTTTTTGAACAGATCGGCTTTAAATGAAGGGAAAAACAAATTGGCGCATTTGTTGACCGAAAATTCCATTGTTGAAATCAGTAAAAAACAGGATGCAATCAGGGAATTATCTGAAAAAGTGTTGTGGCGACAGGGATTTTCAGCGGTCGCAAAATTGGTAAAGACCGAAACGCCTTCAAGCCAAGTTGCAGGCTGGTTCAAAAATTATAAAATCTTCGTTCCCAAATTCATCAGTTGGCTTCCCTGGGTGGTTTCAGCAGTATCCCTTGCTTTGATAATAGGTTTCTTTGCAGATTTGATTACCGGACTGCAATTGTTCTTATGGTTTATAGCCGGGTGGCTTTTTAGTGGAATATATCTTAAAAAGATCAACTTGCTCTCCGGAGGCGTGAGCAGGGTGCAGGACACTTTCCACCAATATTACCAATTATTGGAAATGATCGAGAACACCACATTTCAATCGGAATTCCTAAAAGAGAAACAAGCGGAAATACTCTCGGAAAAGAACAAAGCTTCCCAGGTTTTAAAGAAATTTTCAAAGGCAATAGATTCTCTGGACCAGAGAAATAATATGATCTTCATGGCTGTTGGGAACGGGTTTCTGCTGTGGGACCTCAGGCAATCCTATCGCCTGGAAAAATGGATCTCTGAATACCAGGAAAATGTAAAAAAATGGTTTGAGGTGATCGAATTTATGGATGCTTTCAACAGCCTGGGAAATTTTGCGTTTAATCATCCGGATTATGTTTTTCCCTATATAACTCACGGGAAATATGTGATTAAAGCAACCCGGATTGCCCACCCGCTTTTGGATCCTGAAAAAAGGATCCCGAATGACTTCAAGATTAGGAACGAATCCTTTTTTATAATTACCGGAGCCAATATGGCCGGGAAAAGCACTTTCTTACGCACGGTATCCCTTCAAATAGTTATGTCCAATTTGGGAATGCCCGTTTGCGCCACTACCTGCGATTATAATCCTATCAAGCTTATCACCAGCATGCGCACCACCGATTCCTTGAATGATGATGAATCCTATTTCTTTTCAGAATTAAAACGCCTTCAGTTTATTGTCAATGAAATTAAAGCCGATAAATATTTTATCATTTTAGACGAAATTTTAAAAGGCACGAACAGTACAGATAAAGCCATTGGTTCCCGAAAATTTATCCAGAAACTGGTCAAATCAAAATCCACCGGAATTATAGCGACACATGACTTGAGTTTATGTGAAGTTGCCGAAGAATTGCCGCAGGTTGAAAACCATTATTTTGATGCCGAAATTATTGATGATCAGTTGTTTTTTGATTACAAGTTTAAAGATGGGATTTGCCAGAATATGAATGCGTCTTTTCTGCTGAAGAAAATGAATATTGTAGATTGAGGAATCCTGATTTTTATTGACCATTATGGGAACTTGATATTTAAGCCACTAATGCACGAATAATAGATTTTTGGAGAACTGAGTTATATTTTATTGGTGCATAAGTGGCAAAAATGACAATAATCGGAACTTAAATAATTCCGAAGATTGAAATCTTAATCTGAACCCGGCTTATGGAAAATTTTTACCGAAACCATAAAACACCTTTACTTCTGGTTCTTACCGCCGGTTTATTTTATGCGTCTTTTTCCTATGACCTTGTGCGGAGCGATTTTATAAAATTGATCACTCTTTACGCCGGCCTGTTTTTCCTCAGCTGGAAATTGTTGCAACTGGAAAATAATAATTTCTGGTTTTTGGCTGGTGCGGCATTATTATTCAGATTAATCTTTATAGCTGCCCTTCCCAATTTATCACAGGATTTTTACAGGTTTATTTGGGATGGAAGAATGATCGTTGAAGGTTGGAACCCCTATTTGCATTTACCGGGAAATCTCATAAAAGAAGGAACTGCACCCGTTGCCCAAGCTTCAGAACTCTATGCCGGAATGGGCGAATTAAGCGGAAGTAATTATACAAATTATCCGCCCCTCAATCAACTTATTTTTGCAATTGCAGGACTTTTTGCCGGAAAAAGCATACTTGGTTCTGTAATTGTAATGCGGTTCATAATTATTGTAGCCGATCTTGGAACGCTTTACTTCGGAAAAAAACTGCTTGAGAACTTAAATCTGCCGGTTAATAGGATCTTCTGGTTTATTCTCAATCCATTTATAATTATAGAATTCACCGGAAACCTTCATTTTGAGGGCGTGATGTTATTTTTTCTTATTTGGTCTCTCTATCTTTTGCACAAGAAAAAATGGATCCTGAGCGCAGTTGTTTTTGCAGCTTCGGTTTCCCTGAAATTAGTTCCCCTTCTTTTTTTACCCCTGTTATTGAGGTACTTCACAGCTGAAAATTCCCAAAACAGATTGAATTTTTGGAAACTGTGCTTATATTCTTTGATAGTTGTTGTTTTGGTAATTTTTAGTTTTCTGCCTTTTTTATCTTCCGGCCTTATTTCAAATTTTTCGGCAAGCATTGGCCTCTGGTTTCAGAAATTTGAATTCAATGCGAGCATTTACTATCTCATTCGGTGGGTTGGATTTCAGGTAAAAGGTTACAATATCATTGAGACCGCAGGGAAAAT
>JBBRGD010000120.1:0-6193 GCA_038241065.1 Flavobacteriales bacterium | reverse complement strand
TAACTGAAACCTTCATATTTTTCAGCATTTTAAAGAGCTGATCAATTTGTATAGGTTTTGTAATATTAAACTGAACATTTAAATCTTTACAAGCCTGATAAATTTTATCATCATCGGCAGAACTATGCAATAATATTATTGGCAAATCTTCCCGTGAATAATTAAGTTTATTTCGAATATGGCCAATTAAATCAATTCCGTTCATATAAGGCATATTGTAATCTACAATTGCCAAATCAAATCTATTTGTACCTTCCAGGGATTGCAAAGCCTGGATTCCGTTTGAAACCAATTCAGACTGAATATTGCCAATGGCTAACATTTCCTTGAGAATGATCCGGTTATTTTTGTTATCATCAACAACAAGAACCCTGGTGATCTCTTTAGTTATTTCTTCTATATAATTCTCACCTTTTTCAGACTTAAACCTGATCGAAAACGAAAATACACTACCTGAACCTAACTCGCTTTTCACCTCCAATTTGCTTTCCATTAATCCGAGTAGTTTATTGCTTATGGTAAGCCCTAAACCTGTTCCTCCGTATTTTCGGGTTGTTGATGAATCCTCCTGATCAAAAGCGTTAAATACTTTTTGGAGATTGTTGGGAGCAATTCCAATTCCTGTATCGCGAATGGAAAAAGTATACAGCATTTCATCTGAATTATTATCACAAGGAATGGCTTCAATTTTTAATTCCACTTCCCCTTTTTCGGTGAATTTTATGGCATTCCCTAAAAGATTGGTAATAATTTGCCGAATACGGATGGGATCTGCATAGATAAAGCGGTCTATCTCTGAAGAAATATTGAGCAGGACTTCCAGATCCTTTTTATGAGCATGGTGTTTAATAATATCTATTGTTTGTCCGCAAAGTTCTATCAGATCTGTTTTCTCATTGCTAAGCTCCATTTTTCCTGCTTCAATTTTAGAAAAATCCAGAATATCATTTATTAAATCCAATAATGTATTGGCCGAATAATAGACTGTCTGCATATATTTTTTTTGGCTTTTAGAAAGTTCGGTTTTCATCAATAGATCAGTAAAACCAATGACTCCGTTTAAGGGCGTTCTGATCTCGTGACTCATGTTTGCCAGGAATTCTGATTTGGATTTATTTGCCGCTTCCGCTTTAAGCTTTGCATTTACCAGGGAATTTTCCATTTCCTTTCTGCGGGTGATATCTTGAATAGTTGAAAGAAGGATTTCCTTTCCGGAAGCATCCTTCATACTAACACCATTGATCAATACCGGGAAGGCTTTACCATCTTTTCTTATAAACTCATTCTCAAAAGGTTCAAAAACTCCGGACTCCTTAAAACTATTTAAATGTTCTTTTTGTCTTTCGAAAAAAGCTTCCGAAGTAAGATCAGTACAATGAATTTGAGTCAATTCATCTAAATTATATCCTGTAGATACCAATAAAGCGTTATTGGCATTAATAAATTTTAATGATTCCATATCAATTAACCCAATTCCAATAGGTGATAATTCATATAACGACCTAAATTTAACCTCATTCTCTTTTATAAGAAATTCCGCATCTTTCCTATCGGATATATTCGATTGTGTCCCGATCATTCTCAAGGGTTTACCCTGATCGTCCCATTCTATAATCTTACCCCGGTCCAAAATCCATTTGTATTGGCCATCTTTACATTTAATACGTTTTTCTACTTTGTAAACCGGAACTTTTCCTTCTAAATAATCCATCACTGCCTGAGCCGATTTTTTTCTGTCCTCAGGGTGAATTCTTTGGTCCCATTCCTTTACGTCTGTTAAGGCTTCTTTGGCATCAAAACCCAGCATATTTTTTGCCTGATCAGACATATATTGTTTTCCTTCCGGAATATTCCAGTCCCAAATACCGTCCCCCGAGCCTTCCAATGCAAACTGCCATCGTTGCCTGCTTTCACGAAGTTCTATTTCAATCTTTTTTAAATTGGAAATATCTGATGCTACCCCTAAGTATCCTGTAATTTCACCTTCTTCATTTTTAATGGAAGTGATCGACAGTTGTACAGGAAAACGGGTGCCATCTTTACGGATATAGGTCCATTCCCTGGTATCAATTTTTCCTTGTTTGGCTCTTAATACAAAAACATCTAGTCCACTTACCTCCCCGGAATATCTTTTAGTGAGTAATTTTTCCCGATGCAATACTTCCTCTTTATCGTGAAGAAGCCGAATGTTCATGTTCTGATTAAATTCATGAGATGTGTAACCCAAAAAGTTTTCAGCGCCCTTATTAAATTTTCGTACAATCCCATTGAGATCGAAATCAAAAATTATAACCTGAGTTGTAGCATCCATTACCCCCTGAAGCTCACTAAGGCTTTGTTTCAAAGCTTCTTTTGCAATCCTATTTTTCGTAATATCATTTATTTGTGCCACAAAATACAAAGGCTCTCCCGTACTTCCGCGTAACAGGGAAACATTGAGTAAACCATAAATAATACTCCCGTTTTTATGGACATATCTCTTTTCAATTTGATAGGTTTCCCGCTTGTGCTCAACTAATTCATTAAGTAACACCAAATCGGTTTCAAAATCCTCCGGATGCGTAATTTCCTGGATATTCCTATCTAACAATTCCTCCTGAGCAAAGCCGATAGTTTGAGCTAAATTCCGGTTGACCTTTAAAAACCTCCCTTTAAGAGAAATCATGGCCATTGCGTTTGGTGAATATTCAAAAGCGTTTTTAAAGAAAATGGCATTTTCTTGAAGCTGGTTTTCCAATTTTTTACGCGATGATATATCCTCGATCTGGGTAATAATTAAATAACCAACCGCATTGGGTTCTGAAACAATAGATGTGCTCACATTACACCAGATAATTTCTCCTGTCTTTAAAATAAACCTGGTTTCCATTTTGTAGTTGTCTATCTCACCGGATAATAATCGTTCCCTGTAAGAATAGGTAGCTTCCAAATCTTCCGGATGCGTTACATCCCTAAAAGTTAAATTTAAAACTTCCTCTAAATCCGTTTCCTTATATTTAAAGATGACAAGCGCAGCAGGATTTATATTTAATATTTTGTTGTTTGGCCCAACTAATATAATACCGATGGAAGACTTGCTGAAGATTTGTTGAAACTCATCCTTACTAAATTTCAGTTCCAGTTCCCTCTTCTTCTTATCATCAATATCCTGAAATGCGCCGCTAATTTTTACACATTTCCCGTTAATAAATTCAGGTTTACCAAATGCACTTACCCAAATTTCATTTCCTTTCGCGGTAACAAGTTGTAATTCTTCCTTAAATGGGATTCCCTTTTCAACTGCGGTCTTAAACAAATAATTTATCCTGTCCCGGCTTTCACCTTCCTTATAAAAATTAAGCGCAGTATCCAAGGTTGGGATATAATCTCCATCCACTTCGTGAATATCCCTGGTGATTTTGGTCCAGCTAAGTAATTGATTCGTCAAATCTATTTGCCATCCGCCTATGCTTGCAAGCTCATCAGCTTCTTGAAAAATTTCGTTGGCTTTATTAAGTTCTTTATTTTCCTCCAGCAATTGCCGGTTAATATTTTTATTCCTGCCTAGATCGGTATGTAGTATTAATAATCGCGATATTTTTCCTGCTGAATTCCTTACAGCTTTCCCTTCTCCCTGTAATAGTACAAGTTCCTGCGCCTTGTTTCTAAATTTAAATACTGCATCAAAATATTTTTCAGGATTTGCAGAACATTCCGCAAAAAAATGAATTGCGAGGTTCCTGTCTTTTTCTGATGACTTAAATGCGCTTTCCTCCTCTTCCACGGCATAATCTAAGTTTTTCCAGAAAGAACCGCTTATCCATAAATTTCCGGGTTGTTCCAGATCACAATACCATATCCCGTCAATAATATTCTCACTCAGCCATTTAAAGATTGACACATCGTTTTTAAGGAGATCATAAAATTCGGTTTGTAAATAATTGTCGGGGTGAAACATAACAGGTTTGGAGTTTTGGGGTTGGGCTTTGATTTCTTCCAAATTTATGCTTTAATTCAACCAATAAAAGGATTGTCATAATTTTTTCTTAAATGTTTCACAAAGCACCAAACCTATCTTCATTATTCCTTGATAAGTTGGCCTAATAGAGGTTATTTGACGGTGTAACAACTTTCCATGATCAAATGAAAAAACAAACAAGTTTTTCAAAAGGAAGGGAAAAAATCCCTTAATACTTAAGAATGTCCCAAAAATTAATGGGTTAAATGAATATATTTGTTTTTTTATAGCAAATGATGGCTATAAATAAAAATGGAACCCTTTTATGAAAATTGATCTCTCCCAAAAATTTCTTTTTTTGAAAAAACTTAAGGCTGCTACAGGATCCTATGCTGGATTGGCTATTATTTGGCTGGTTTTAATCCTGGTTTTTAGAGTTTTTGAGATCTCTTTTAACAGTTATAGTCATGGGTTACCAACAGGTTTCTTCAGGCTGATATTCTGGAGTTGGTACCTGGATCTGCAATTTTGGTTTAAATGGATGTTCCTTGGTTTCATTATTTACACGCCTGTTTATTTGTTATCAGGCAAAATAGCGCGCTTAAGTTTTCAGGGGTTCATCTTATTGTTTCTTATCGTGCAATTGTTACTGCTAAGTTATTTCAACACGGCAATGGTAATGCTGGGAGCCGACCTTTTTAGCTATTCTATTCAGGAAATAGAACAAACGGTAGGAGCTTCGGGAGGAATAAGTCTAGTTTCAGTAATTTACTTTATCAGCCTTATCTTATTTGTAATTTTGGTGCTTAGGTATGTGCCAAAAAAGTTGAATTTTAATTTATATCTAGCATTACTAATCCCTTTGCTATCCCTCTTATTCCTTTTTTTTGGGGTTTCCAAAATACCGGGGAGCGTTAATCTAAAATCGGATTTCGCGAATAGTCTGGTCACAAATAAGTCAGATTATTTTTATACCGCTTCTTATTCACATTATTTCCCTGAAGTGTATGAGACTGATATTTACTCAGACAGCTATATTGACGCGTCTTTTAATAAATATAATAAGGTCATCGCACTTAAATATATAGATGAAACCCAGTATCCCTTTTTGCATGAAGCCGGATCCCGTGATGTTCTTTCTCCTTTCTTTAAACCGGAAGAAAATACTCCCAATATTGTTATTATTTTGGTTGAAGGCCTGGGAAGGGCCTTTACCAATAAAGGGGCATATCTTGGTAACTTCACTCCTTTTCTTGATTCTCTCTCTGACAAAAGTCTTTACTGGAAAAATTTTGTGAGCACAGGGGGACGAACTTTTGCGGTTTTACCTTCCCTATTAGGTTCTCTTCCTTTCGCTGAAAATGGTTTTTTAGGTCTTGGAAATAAAATGCCTGACCAACTTTCCCTAATGAATATCTTGCAGTTTAACGGTTACCAGACTTCATTTTATTATGGCGGAGATGCAACTTTTGACAACATGGCCCTTTACCTTCAAAAAAATAATATCCATGAACTGAATGATATATATACTTTTCCTACAGATTACAAAAAATTACCTTCAATCAATAATTTTACCTGGGGTTATAATGACAATGAGTTGTTCAGGCATTACCTTAATACACGTCCGGTAAAAAAAGGGCATCAACCACAATTAAGTGTGATTTTAACCGTGGCCATGCACAGCCCATTTCTTATAGATGAAGAAGATAAATATTCTGAAATTTTTGAAAACCGGATGGATTTTCTTGGATTCAATGAAAAGAAAAAAAATGCTTACAGGTACTACAAAAAGCAGTATTCCAGTATTATGTATACAGATGATGCACTAAAAACTTTCTTTGAAGCTTATAAGAAAAGGGAAGATTACAGCAATACCATCTTCCTTATTACCGGGGATCATAGAATTCCTGAAATCCCAATGAGCACAAAAATTGACAGATACCACGTTCCACTCATCATTTTTTCGCCTATGCTGGAGCGTACTGCCGAGATTGCCTCGGTCTCTACACACTTTGATATTACCCCGAGTTTACTTGCCTATTTAAAAACCAATTTTGAGATTAAAACCCCAGCTCAAGATAGTTGGCTAGGGCAAGGCCTGGACACCACAAGGGGCTTTCAAAATTTGCACCAAGTACCACTAATGCAAACCAAAACAGATCTCATAGATTTTATAATGGGGGAATATCACCTAAATGGAGATAAGCTTTATAGGTTAAATGAAGATCTTGGGGAGGAATTGGTAAATGATGATGA
>JBBRGD010000119.1:0-6209 GCA_038241065.1 Flavobacteriales bacterium | reverse complement strand
AAACCCAAATCGCTTTCGGTACTCAATGAAATTTTCAATTAATGCGATCTATTTTTTTAGTTACTTCCTTCTTTTTTTTATTCAAAAGCCTTCAAGCGCAGGAAATAACAGTTTTATCAAGGGAATTGGGTACGCCTCTTTTGAGTGTGACAATTTTCAACGAAACCAAATCAAAAAGTGTTTTGACTAATTTTGACGGCAAGGCCGAAATTTCAAACTTCGGGGTGAACGAAATTCTTGTTTTCAGGCACGTTTCACATTTGGAACATAAAACTACCAGGGCTGAGATTCAGTTAAAAAATAATAGGGTTTATTTAGATCAGGATAAAAATATACTTCAGGAAGTAGGGATTTCTGTCGCTAAATTCGCTCAAAAAAAACGGGATATTCCTCTGCAAATTGTGAGTATTTCTTCTGAAGAAATTCAGTTTTCCAACGCTCAAACTGCAGCCGATTTACTGGAGAGTTCTGGCCAGGTATTTGTCCAAAAAAGCCAATCAGGAGGTGGAAGCCCGATGATTCGCGGTTTTTCTACCAACCGGCTTTTAATTACGGTGGATGGCGTGAGGATGAATACCGCTATTTTTAGAAGCGGAAACATTCAAAATGTAATTTCCATAGATCCTTTCGCAGTTGGACAGGCTGAAGTTATTCTTGGCCCGGGATCAGTAGTTTACGGTAGTGACGCCATAGGCGGGGTAATGAATTTCTATACATTAAAACCTCGATTTTCCATGCAAGGAGAAACTAGCTTTTCAGGCAATGCGGTTACCAGATATGCTACTGCAAATAATGAAAAAACCGTTCACGCCGATTTTAATGCAGGCCGAAGAAATTGGTCATTTTTAAGCAGTATCACCTATTCAGATTTTGGGGATTTAAAGATGGGAAGCCACGGTCCCAAGGGATATTTAAGGAAAGAATATGCGGTAAGAAGAGATGGAGAAGATGTAGTAATTGACAATCCCGATACAAAAGTTCAGCTGCCAACAGGTTATAATCAAATAAACCTGCTTCAAAAAATCGCCTATATGGCAGATGATAACTGGGTTTTTAACTTGGGAATATATTATTCCACAACTTCAGACTTTCCGCGTTATGACAGGCTGTATCAAAAAATGGACGGACAATTGCGCTCGGCAGAATGGTATTACGGGCCGCAAACCTGGTTTTCAGGAAATTTTCATATAGATAAAACCGGGAACGGAAAAATTTACGATAAGGTCCAATTTACCGGGGCTTATCAGTATTTCGAAGAAAGTCGAAACAACAGGGATTTTGGGAAAGATATTCTATATAATTCCGAAGAAAATGTAAAAGCTTATTCTGCAAATTTTGATTTTGAAAAAGATTTTGACAAAAACAAATTGTTTTACGGACTGGAATATGTTTTAAATAATGTGTTTTCGGAAGCAAAACAAACTGATATTATCAATAATTCTTCCTTTCCCGATGCTTCAAGATATCCTGATGGTTCTTCTTGGCAATCTTTGGCGGCTTATTCAAGTTTCCAATGGCGCATTAACCCGGAGCTTGTCCTGCAAACCGGGGCACGTTATAACCATATTTTTCTAAAAGCCGATTTTGATGATTCAATTTTCGATTTTCCATTCGAAAACGCCGATCTAAGTACGGGTGCATTAACGGGAAGCGCCGGTTTAAGCTGGCAACCGGTGAAATCAATCGTCTGGAAACTCAATTTATCGACCGCCTTCCGGGCTCCTAATATAGACGATGTCGGGAAAATATTTGACTCTGAGCCGGGTTCTGTAGTTGTTCCAAATCCAGATTTAAAACCTGAATATGCCTATAACGCTGAAGCTGGAGTGAACTGGAAAATCACGGAATCTGTCAGGATCGACCTGGCAAGCTTTTATACCCACTTGGACAATGCCCTGGTGAGGCGTGATTTTGATCTAAATGGGGTTTCAACTATAGAATATCAAGGAGAACCAAGTAACGTGCAGGCAATACAAAATGCTGCCAATGCTTATGTTTATGGTTTTGAAGGGGGGATTGAAGTGAAATTTACTACCAACCTCAGGTTGACCTCACATTTGACAATTACCCAAGGAAAGGAAGAACAGGATGATGGCAACTCAGCTCCGTTAAGGCACGCGGCACCCTTATTTGGGAATGCCCATCTGGTTTGGAAAGATAAAAAATTCACAATAGATTTATTTGGGGAGTATAACGGGCAATTCGATTTTGAGGATTTAGCACCTTCAGAACAGGGAAAAGCCTATTTATATGCGATAGATCAAAACGGAAATCCATATTCCCCATCCTGGTACACCATTAATTTAATCGGGAAATACGAGATAAGCGATAACTTGAACGCTACAGCTTCCCTTGAAAACATCACCGACCAACTTTACCGCACCTATTCTTCAGGAATTTCTGCTGCCGGCAGGAATTTGATTTTAGCGGTTAACTACAGTTTTTAGATTACCAAAAAAACTTTACAATATACTTACCGGTCTTTAAGACCTGTTAGGTTTAAGTTAGGAATCATTTAACTTTTTCCACTTATAAAACCTTCTCTTTTCTCAAAAATGATTATTTTCGCACCTCATAAGAAATTTTGATAAAATGAACACAAAGTTCCCTGAATATAAAGGACTTGACTTGCCAAAAGTAGCCGAGGAAATCTTAGCCTATTGGGAAGAGAATGATATTTTTGAAAAGAGCATAACTACAAGGGAAGGAAACGAGCCATTTGTGTTTTTTGAAGGCCCTCCGTCTGCAAACGGTTTGCCGGGAATTCACCATGTGATGGCGCGCACAATTAAAGATCTGTATTGCAGGTATAAAACCCAAAAAGGTTTTCAGGTAAAACGCAAAGCCGGTTGGGATACCCACGGACTTCCAATAGAACTTGGAGTTGAAAAAGAACTGGGGATTACTAAGGAGGATATCGGCAAAAAAATAAGTGTTGAAGATTATAACAAAGCGTGTAAAAGCGCGGTTATGCGCTATACCGATGTTTGGAACGACCTTACCGAAAAAATGGGTTACTGGGTAGATATGGAAAATCCATATATCACCTACAAGTCCAAATATATGGAAACCGTATGGTGGCTGCTTTCCGAAATCTATAAAAAGGGCCTCATATATAAAGGATATACAATTCAGCCTTACTCGCCAAAAGCGGGAACAGGATTGAGTTCACACGAATTAAATCAACCCGGAACCTATCAGGATGTTACCGATACTTCAGTAACGGCAATGTTCAAGATAATAAACCAAAATAAGGATCAGGAGCGCTCTCCACTTTCCGATGAATTGGCAGGGGCTTTTTTAATCGCCTGGACAACCACACCGTGGACCTTGCCCTCAAACACGGCATTAACGGTTGGGCTAAAAATTGAATATGTTCTGGTTTCAACTTATAACCTTTACACCTTTGAGCCAATAAAAGTTATTTTGGCTAAAAACCTTGTTGCGAAACAGTTTGATAAAAAATTCAAAAAAGTTGATAATAAGGAAGGTTTAGAAGGCTTTAAAGAAGGTGACAAAATCCCTTATTTCATTGAAAAATCCTTCATAGGAAAAGATTTGGTGGAATTGCGTTATGAGCAGTTAATGCCATTTGCGCTTCCCTACCAAAATCCCGAAAATGCCTTCCGCGTAATAGCCGGGGATTTTGTGACTACCGAGGATGGAACCGGAATTGTACATACCGCGCCCACCTTTGGTGCCGATGATGCCATGGTTGCAAAACAAGTCGTGCCGGAAATCCCACCAATGTTGGTGAAAGATGAAAACGACAATCTTGTTCCGCTTGTCGATCTGCAGGGAAAGTTCAGAAAGGAAATGGGTGAATATGCAGGGAAATATGTTAAAAATGAATATTATGAAGATGGCGAAGCACCGGAAAGATCTGTAGATGTAGAGATTGCTATTCAATTAAAAGAAGAAAACCGGGCTTTCAAGGTTGAAAAATACGTACACAGCTATCCCAATTGCTGGAGAACCGATAAGCCTATTTTATATTATCCGATGGATTCCTGGTTTATTAAAGTGACCGAGGTAAAAGATCGGATGCACGAACTTAATAAGGGAATTAACTGGAAACCGAAAGCTACCGGGGAAGGCCGCTTTGGAAACTGGCTGGCAAATGCCAACGACTGGAACCTTTCCAGGAGCCGGTATTGGGGAATTCCATTGCCTATCTGGAGAACCGAAGACGGGAAAGAAGAAATTATTATTGGTTCAATTGAAGAATTGAAGGTTGAAATGGAGAAGGCTGTTGAGGCAGGGCTGATGGAGAAAGATATTTTTATCGATTTTGAGATTGGTGATATGAGTGAAGAAAACTACGAAAAAGTAGATCTTCATAAAAATGTTGTAGATAAGATTACCCTTGTTTCAGCTTCGGGAAAACCCATGAAACGTGAAGCCGATTTGATAGATGTTTGGTTTGATTCCGGTTCTATGCCTTATGCACAATGGCATTATCCATTTGAAATGCCCCCTAAATCCCCCGAAGGGGGACTTGCTCCAAGATATCAAACGGCGAGAAAATCTTCCTATGATTTGTTGAAGAAAAAGGCGGAAGAAAGAAAAAAACATCCTACTGAAGCCGAAAAAATATTATGGGAGGCTTTAAGAGGAAAAAAATTAAGCGGCTATAAATTTAGAAGAGAACATATAATCGATGAATATATAGCAGATTTCGTGTGCCTATCGAAAGGCCTCATTGTTGAGGTTGATGGTGGATATCATAGCGATCCGGAAATCATGAAAAATGATGAATTCAGATCAAAATTTTTAAAGGAGAATTTTGGCTATGAAGTGATTCGATTCTCTAATGCGGAGGTGATTGGCGGGATAGATGCCGTTTTAGAAAAAATTGAGCAAGCATTAAAGAAAACCCCCCTTAGGGGGGATAGGGGGGCTTTTAAAGCCGATTTTATAGCTGAAGGCGTAGATCAAACCCGTGGCTGGTTCTATACTTTACATGTTATTGCAACTATAATTTTTGACGATGTTGCTTATAAAAATGTGATCTCCAATGGCCTGGTATTAGATAAAAACGGCCAGAAAATGTCCAAACGCCTTGGCAATGCCGCAGATCCGTTTGAGACATTGGGTACTTTTGGAGCCGATGCCACAAGGTGGTACCTTATTTCAAATGCCAATCCCTGGGATAACCTGAAATTTGATCTTGAAGGAATCGCTGAGGTGAGGCGTAAATTCTTTGGAACTCTTTATAACACCTATTCCTTTTTCGTTTTATATGCAAATCTGGATAATTTTACATATAAAGAAGCGGATATTCCATTGGAAGAACGCCCGGAAATTGACAGGTGGGTTCTTTCAGAATTGCATACACTTATCAAAAAAGTAGACGAATTTTATGCCGATTATGAACCTACACGTGCTACCAGGGCAATTTCAGAATTTGTTCAGGAGAATTTGAGCAACTGGTTTGTTCGACTTAGCCGAAGACGTTTCTGGAAAGGCGATTACGAGCAGGATAAAATTTCCGCATATCAAACCTTATATACCTGTTTACTTACCGTAGCAAAATTAGCTGCCCCGGCAGCTCCTTTCTTTATGGATAGACTTTACAGGGATTTGAATGCAACCTCTAACGAAGAAGAGTTTGATTCGGTCCATTTAGCTGATTTTCCGGAATATATTGAAACATTTGTAGATAAAGACCTGGAGCGCAAAATGGAAAAAGCACAAATCATTTCATCATTGGTGCTTTCCCTGCGTAAAAAGGAAATGATAAAAGTTCGACAGCCACTGCAACGCATCATGATCCCTGTGCTGGATGAACAGCAGCGAGCCGAAATAGAGGCGGTAGAGGATTTGATCAAATCTGAAGTGAACGTAAAGGAAATTGAATTGATTGACGATGCCTCGGGGCTCCTGATAAAACAGGTAAAACCAAATTTCAAAGTCCTAGGCCCCAGATTTGGGAAGGATATGAAAGCGGTTACAATTGTAATTGAGCAATTTTCACCGGAAGATATTGCAACTATTGAGATTGAGGGAAAAATAACAGTGGAAGTTAACGGAAAAATGATTAATTTGGCCTCTGAAGAAATGGTTATTACTTCACAAGATATTGAAGGCTGGTTGGTTGCAAGCAGCAGAAATATTACGGTAGCCCTGGATGTAAATATTTCTGAGGAACTAAAAAAAGAAGGAATTGCCCGGGAATTGGTCAATAGAATTCAAAATTTGAGAAAAGA
>JBBRGD010000118.1:0-6259 GCA_038241065.1 Flavobacteriales bacterium | reverse complement strand
GTTTCCAACATTTTCGATCATCAGGACAGCGTTGTCTGAAATATCTAATTTCTTGACGGCATCATAAATCATGTCACTTTCCAAATGACAACCCTTGCCGGTATTGATTTGAATAACAGGAATATCTATGGCGGCAATCCGGTTGGCATCATTGAGGGTTTGTTGATCGCCTTCAATGACAAAAAACGGAATTTCAGCTTTTAGATCCTTCAGGGTTCGTTCCAATAAGGATGTTTTTCCTGAGCCCGGAGAACTGACCAAATTTAGGGCGAAAATGTTTTTCGCATCAAAATATCCCCGGTTTCTGGACGCCATCACATCGTTGTGGTGCAAAATATCCTGCTCTACCTCAATAATTGTCTTGTGATGATGATCCTGGGCGTGATCGTGTGAATGTGTATGACTATGTCCATCATGTATATGTTCATGCGAATGCCCGTGTTCTGCATCATGATCATGATGTTCATGTACGTGAGTTTTAATTTCTTTTGGATTCTGAATGCTAACGCCATTCTCTCCGCTTCCACAGCCACAAGTTCCACACATAATTTTTTTTTAAATAGGTTAAACAACTTCAAGCGCTTTTACACGCAGTTCTTTGCCTTGCAAGATCCCTTTAAAATTGCTATTGCATTTTGGACAGGAATCATACAGATAATTGACATCAAAAACGGTATCACAGTCTATGCACTTTGCCTTGCCTTTGATGACATTAATTTTTTTTATCGCATTTTCTAAAACGGTATCCTTCACAGCCGCGGGCCATACAAAATCCAGAGATTCAAAATCAATACCTGCCAGAGTGCCAATCTCAAGTTCGATCAGCTCAACTTTCTGCGCATGGGCTTTGGTTGTTTCATCTTCGGCGATCTTCACAATTCCTAAAGCTATGGATAATTCATGCATACTTCAAGGTATCGGTTAATGAATCGTAAAAATGATTCGCTTATAAAAGTAGAAAATAAAAATATCGTAAAATATGATACCTATCATATTCCTTTAATATAATAATCCATAATTTTATGTTAAGGATTTATTTATTTTTAGTTAAAATAAGTATAATCCATAAATACAAATCCTTTTTAAGCAATGGATACAAAAACAGACGTAAAAGAAACTTATTATGAAAGCATAATAAGACACGGTTACAGCCGACGTGATTTTTTGAAATTCGCGACCTATATAACGGCTTATATGGGTTTAGAAACAACTATGATCGGCCAGGTGGCCAAAGCGCTTGAAACATCGTATCGTGTGCCCGTGATTTGGGAACATTTTCAGGAATGCACCTGTTGCAGCGAATCCTTTATTCGCTCTGACCATCCCATTGTATCTGAAATCCTGTTAGATAAAATTTCTTTGGATTATACCCTGACACTCATGGCAGCCTCCGGCCATCAGGCAGAAGCAGCCAAACAAGCAACGATGGAAAAATATAAGGGGGAATATATTCTTTGCGTAGAAGGATCGGTTCCTTTGGGCGATGACGGAAATTATTGCTGCATAGCCGGAAGGTCTGCCATAGATATTTTAAAGGAATCTGCTGAAGGAGCAAAAGCAATTATCGCCTGGGGCAGTTGTGCTTCTAACGGTTGTGTGCAGTCTGCTTATCCAAACCCAACAGATGCTACTCCAATTCATAAGATCATTAAAAACAAACCCATTATTCGCGTTCCAGGTTGTCCTCCTATTGGAGAAGTAATGGCCGGGGTGATCGTTCATCTGGTGACTTTCGGAAAATTACCTGAACTGGATGGATTGGGAAGACCCAAAGCATTCTATTCCAAACGCGTTCACGACAGTTGTTACAGGCGCCCTTATTATGATGCCGGTTTGTTTGCAGAAACCTTTGATGATCAAAACGCAAAAGAGGGTTACTGTTTATACAAAGTGGGATGTAAAGGCCCCATGACTTACAACTCTTGCGGTACCATTCGATGGAACAATGGGGTGAGTTACCCTATTCAATCCGGGCATGGATGCATAGGTTGTAGCGAAGAGAACTTCTGGGACAACGGTCCTTTTTACGAAAGGCTTACAGGACTTGAAGGTTTTGGAATTGAAAGTTCGGCGGATACTATCGGAAAAGTAGCAGGTGCTGCCGTTATTGGAGGAGTTGCAGTACATGCCGTCGCGGCTAATATTGCTAAACGAAAAGAATTAGCGAGGCGAAATTCCGGGGGTATTGAAAACGAAAAAAAATTAGATTCTTAATATAAAGCTTTATGGCAAATAGAATAGTTGTTGATCCAATTACCAGAATTGAAGGTCATTTAAGGATAGAAGTGGAAGTGAAAGATGGGGTTATTACAGATGCCTTTAGTTCCAGTCCCATGGTTAGGGGGCTCGAAAATATTGTTAAAGGCAGGGATCCACGGGATGTTTGGGCTTTTGTTCAGCGCGCCTGTGGTGTTTGTACCACCGTTCACGCATTGGCATCGGTTCGCGCGGTGGAAGATTCTTTAGGAATTGAGGTTCCGCCCAATGCCGAAATGGTTCGAAACATTATGGAAGGAGCCCTGTACATGCACGATCATACTGTGCATTTCTACCATCTTCACGCTTTGGACTGGGTAGATGTGGTGAACGCTTTAAAAGCCGATCCGATTAAAACATCTGAATTGGCACAAAGTATTTCGAAATGGCCGAAAAGTTCACCGGGCTATTTTTCTGATATCAAAAAGCGCATTACCAAGTTTGTTGAAAGTGGCCAATTGGGCATTTTTGCAAACGGATATTGGGGACACCCTCAAATGAAATTGCCGCCAGAAGTCAATTTGATGGCAGTGGCACATTACTTGGAAGCCTTGGATTGGCAGAAGGAGATCGTAAAAGTTCATACCATTTTCGGAGGTAAAAATCCGCATCCTAATTATTTGGTAGGGGGGATGGCCTGTGCAATTAACATCGAAAGCCCCGGCGGACTCAATGCCGAAAGATTGGCATATGTAGGCAAGTTGTTGCAGCAGGGAAAAGATTTCGTTGAACAGGTATATCTTCCGGATTTATTGGCAATCGCTTCGTTCTATAAAGATTGGGGCAGTATAGGCAAAGGATTTGGAAACTACATGTCCTATGGTGATTTTCCAACAAACGGATATAAAGATATTTCCGGTTTCAAATTTCCGCAGGGTATTATTTTAGACCGGGATCTTTCCAAAGTCTATGATGTCAACCATAGAAATGGCGACATTGAAGAGTTTGTGAACAATTCTTGGTATGATGATTATCCTGAAGGTAAAGACAAAGGCAGACATCCCTGGGACGGTGAAACCAAGATCAATTATTCTGGTCCAAAACCTCCTTATGATCAATTGGATGTAGATCAAAAATATAGTTTTGTGAAAACTCCCCGATGGAAAGGGAAACCTATGGAAGTTGGGCCGCTCGCAAGATTACTTGTGGGTTATGCCAGAGGGAACAAAGAGATCCAGGATGCTGTAAATGGCGCACTGGATCATTTGAATGTACCGGTTGACGCCTTGTTTTCTACTTTGGGAAGAACAGCTGCAAGGGGAATTGAAACCCAATTGGTAGCTAAATGGACCATGGAATTTTATGACACCTTGTTGCAAAATATTAAAAACGGGGATAGCAGAATGGCGAACATGGACAAATGGGAGCCGGAAAAATGGGAAAAGGAATCCAAAGGAGTTGGATTTTCAGAAGCCCCAAGAGGATCTTTAGGACATTGGATCCGGATTAAAGATGGTAAAACGGAAAATTATCAATTGGTAGTCCCCAGTACATGGAATTCTTCACCCCGCGACCCGAAAGGACAACGGTCGGCTTATGAATCAGCGCTTATTGGAACGCCGGTTGCAGATGCGGAATTGCCATTGGAAATTATCAGGACCATTCATTCTTTTGACCCTTGCATGGCTTGTGCAGTACACTCGTATGACGAACACGGAAAACAAATTTCCAAGGTTCAAAATATTTCAAGTTGTGATATTTAAATAAATCATGAATCATGGAAATCAGGAACTTTAGACGTGTTTATATTTGGGAATTGCCGGTGCGATTTTTTCATTGGATCAATGTTTTTGCTATTACGGTGCTGGCGATTACCGGATTGATAATTTCAAATCCGCCGGCTATAATGTCAAATGCAGAACCAAGTGAACTGTATTGGTTTGGGACGTTGCGTTTTATACATTTTACAGCTGCATACGTATTCTTCTTCAATATGATCTTAAGAATTTATTGGTCATTTGTTGGGAATAGATATTCCAGTTGGAGGGCTTTTTGGCCTTTCAACAAAAAATGGGCGCAAAATTTTCTACATGTGATTAAAGTGGATATTTTTTTAAGGAATGAGAAACACGAACATATCACAGATATCAGCGTTGGTCATAACAGCATTGCCGGAATTTCTTATGTAGCGCTTTTTGTGCTCGCATTGGTTCAGGTATTTACTGGTTTTGGCTTATATGCTTCTACTTCCGGATGGTGGTTGCCTCAAATCTTTGCTTGGGTCGTACCGTTTTTGGGAGGAGATTTTATAGTCAGAACAATTCATCACATCGCTACCTGGGGCTTTATTTTATTTACGATAATTCACGTTTATCTGGTTTTTTACCACGATTGGTTAGAAGGCAGAGGAGAAGTTTCATCCATGTTTGGCGGTTATAAATTTGTCAATAAAGACAGAATCGCTTCCAATAAAAGACGGCAAGAAGCGATAGAAATGGAAGAAAGCAAATCCTAGCTCACGGCAGGTTAATTTTTGAATCACAATTTCAACAGCTTGAAAATGTGAGGCAATAAATTTTTTTTGATAAAAACGAAAAAATCAGATGAATAATTTTGAAAGAACCCCGGTTGCAATCAGCAGCGATGCATTCTTTTTTGAAAAAGATAAATCCAAATGCACACTTATTTTGGGAGTTGGTAATTATTTGATGGGAGACGAAGGAGTGGGAGTTCATTTGATCCAGGAAATGGAAAAATTTAATTTACCCGAAAATTTGGATATTTTAGATGGGGGCACAGGCGGTTTTTTGTTGCTCAATTATTTTGAGGCCTACAGAACTGTCATATTTGTTGATGCCACGATGGACGGAAAACCCGAAGGAACAGTATCGTTGATTCGACCAAAATTCGCTTCCGATTTTCCTTCCGCATTGAGCGTCCATGATGTTGGATTAAAAGACCTGATCGAGTCGGTCTATCTTCTGGAAACTAAACCGGACCTTCGGTTGTTTACTATTTCCATAAAAGAAATTAAGCCAATGACCATTGAATTATCATCAAAAGTGCAACTGGCCATTCCGGGAACGATCGAACAAATTTTCAAACTTACCGAGCAATTACAAACCGACCATTAACAGGGAATAAAATTCCGAAAAATTAATCAGTCAATAAAAATTGGGATATAATAAAGTTCCCCGGAAAAATTACAATTAATGCTAAACTCACCTATGGCTTTTCTGGATATTAATAAGCTCAGGACTTATAAAATATTTATTACGGGTCAGGTTCAGGGTGTAGGTTTTCGACCGTATGTATATGCTTTAGCGCATAAATTTCATCTAAAGGGGACAGTTTCAAACAACGAATCGGGCGTTGTTATTTATGTTACCGGTTTTGAAAAAAACGTGGTTTCTTTTTATCATAATTTGGTTGAAAATCCGCCCAAAGTCGCAAAAATAAACACCCAATTTTTAGAGGAAATTCCCCTGAAGGTATTTCATGATTTTCAAATTATTCCTTCCCAAAAATCAACCAAACTCAACCTTCAACTAACGCCGGATTTCGCAGTCTGTGAAGATTGCCGACAAGAGATCTCAGATCAAAAAAACAGAAGATTTAACTATCCATTTACCACCTGTGTGAATTGCGGACCGCGCTGGGGGATCACCAAAACATTTCCATTTGAACGGCAGCATACAAGCATAGACGAATTTGGTATGTGTGACGAATGTCAGGAAGAATATAACCAGCCTAAAAACAGGCGTTTTCATTCACAAACAAATACCTGCTCAACCTGCGGGATCAATCTCTCATTGACGGATGCATCGGGTTTTGAAATAGACTTTCTAAAAACAAATGTTTTTAAGAAGGTTGCAAAATTGATAAAGGAAGGCAACATCATTGCCATCAAAAATACAAGTGGTTATTTGTTGTGTTGCGATGCGAATAATGCAGAAACAATCCGCCGGTTAAGGATCAAAAAAAATCGACCTAACAAACCTTTTGCGGTTTTGTATCCTTCTGTTTTTCTATTAAAAGAACACCTGAACCTCAATAAAATTCA
>JBBRGD010000117.1:0-6317 GCA_038241065.1 Flavobacteriales bacterium | reverse complement strand
ATGCATCCTAATAAAAAAGTGATCGCGGTTTTCCAGCCTCATTTGTTTAGTCGTACCAGGGATTTTGCCGATGATTTTGCCGCCAGTTTAAGCGCGTTTGACAAGGTTAGACTTCTGGATATTTATCCGGCAAGGGAACTTTCAATTGAAGGAATTACTTCAAAATTGTTGCTGGATAAAATTGACCATCCGGATAAAAAATTGATTTTAAAAGAAGAGTTAACAGCGGAATTGAAAAATTCAGGTTGCGAAATAATTGTTATGATGGGTGCCGGGGATATAGGCGAGATGGTGACGAATGTTGTAAAAGAATTGGCTCATGAAGATTAATTTTAATTACATAAAAGCAATTTTAGTTTTAAGCGCCGTTATCTTCTTATATGGCTTTGCCGAAAAACGCAACAATGCCAGGAATTTAAGCCATGTGGAGGTACAATTCATTCAATTTGAAAACCTTTATGTTACCGAAGAATCGGTTAATAAATTGTTAATACTAAATAAGATAACAGTTACGAGTGTAGATAAAGAAACTTTAGATTTGAATAAAGTAGAAAAGGTGCTGAATAATCATCCAATGATTGAAAATGCAGAAGTGTTTTTAACAATAGATGGAGTTCTAAAAACAAAAATTAGCCAGCGCCGGCCTATTGGAAGAATTTTGGGAAACAAAGATTATTATGTGGACAGACTGGGAACTAAAATGCCTCTCTCCCCGTATTATACTGCCAGGGTCCCAATCCTTATTGGAGTAGCAGAAAAAGATATAAATGAAGTATATCCACTTTTGAAATATATAAATGAAGATCAATTTTTAACAGAACATATTACATCAATTACAAGGTTAAGTAAAGGGCTTTACCAACTTGAGGTTAGACAGATGAATTTCAGTCTCTTTTTTGGAAAGATTGAAAGAGTAGGAGATAAATTCAACAATTTTAAAGCTTTTTATAAAAAAGCGATGAAAGACGATCTATTAAATACTTACAAAATGGTGGATTTACAATTTGGGAATCAGGTTGTTTGCACTAAAAAATAAGGTATGGAACAAAACGACATTGCAGTAGGACTAGATATAGGGACCACAAAAATTGTGGCCATGATTGGTCGTAAAAATGAATACGGGAAGATGGAGATTATCGGTATTGGTAAATCTAAAAGTTTGGGTGTTCACCGTGGGGTAGTAAATAATATTACCCAAACCATCCAATCCATTCAACAGGCAGTTCAGGAAGCCGAAGCCGATTCGGGTTTAAAAATAGAAGATGTAGTGGTGGGAATTGCCGGCCAGCATATACGCAGTTTGCAACATAGCGATTATATCACCAGGCCAAACCCCGATGAAGTTATAGATGCAGATGATATTTACACGCTTTGCAATCAGGTTCACAAATTGGTGATGTTGCCCGGAGAAGAAATAATCCATGTGTTGCCTCAGGAATTTAAAGTTGACGGACAAGCCGAGGTCAAAGAACCTATAGGAATGTATGGAGGCCGCCTGGAAGCAAATTTTCACGTAGTGGTAGGTCAGGTTTCCTCAATAAGGAATATAGGCCGTTGTGTGAAAAGTGCCGGATTGGAACTTTCCGCAGTTACCCTTGAGCCCTTAGCATCAGCAAATGCCGTGTTGAGTCAGGAAGAAAAAGAAGCTGGAGTAGCTTTGATCGATATTGGAGGAGGCACCACAGATCTTGCGATTTTTAAAGATGGAATTATCCGTCATACAGCTGTAATCCCGTTTGGCGGAAATATGATCACTGAAGACATAAAAGAAGGTTGTTCCATCATAGAAAAACAGGCCGAATTGTTAAAGATTAAATTTGGTTCTGCCTGGCCGGGAGAAAATAAGGATAATGAAATTGTTTCCATTCCCGGATTAAGAGGAAGGGAGCCTAAGGAAATTACTTTAAAAAACCTGTCAAAAATTATCCATGCAAGAACTGTTGAAATTATCGAGCAGGTTTATTTGGAGATCAAAAATTACGGACACGAAGAACAAAAGAAAAAATTGATTGCCGGAATGGTAATTACCGGAGGAGGTGCCCAGTTAAAGCATTTAAAACAACTTGCCGAATATATTACCGGAATGGATACCAGAATTGGATATCCCAATGAACATTTGGCCGGAGACAGTGATGCCGAGACTACAAGTCCGTTATACGCAACGGCAGTAGGTTTAGTGCTTAGCAGCCTGGAACGAAAAGATGCCCTTTTCCAGGAACAGGTAATTTTAAAAGAACCAGAAATGCCTAAAGATAAGAGTATTTCGGAAACAGAGGCTGATGCGGATGAAAAAACGCCAACAGATATCACAAAGCCCACAAAAAAGAGCATTTTTGATAAATGGGCAGAGAAGTTTAAAGATTTTTTAGATAACGCAGAGTAAAACAATAATAGAACCAGTAAATCAGAATTTATGAGCAGTACAGAATTCGAAAATTTTGCATTCGATCTACCAAAAAACCAATCGAATGTTATTAAAGTTATTGGTGTTGGCGGAGGCGGTAGCAACGCGATCAATCACATGTTCCTGCAGGGAATAAAAGGGGTAGATTTTGTGATTTGCAATACCGATATGCAGGCCCTTGAAAACAGCACAGTTCCTAATAAAATTCAATTGGGCGTAAGCTTGACTGAAGGCCTTGGTGCCGGAGCCAATCCACAGGTTGGGGAACAGGCCGCAATAGAAAGTTTTGAGGAGGTAAAACGAATGTTGGACACCAACACAAAAATGGTGTTTATTACTGCCGGAATGGGTGGTGGTACCGGAACCGGAGCCGCACCGGTAATAGCAAAACAGGCAAAGGAAATGGGCATTCTCACCGTGGGAATTGTGACCATTCCTTTTCTGTTTGAAGGAAAAATGAGGAATGAACAAGCACAGCTTGGGGTTGAAAAACTTAGAAGCCACGTGGATTCCCTTATTGTTATAGACAACAATAAATTGCGGGAAGTTTACGGGAACCTCGGGTTTAAAGCCGGATTTTCCAAGGCCGATGAGGTTTTGGCTACCGCTTCCCGTGGAATTGCAGAGGTAATTACGCATCACTATACCCAAAACATCGATTTACGCGATGCGAAAACCGTCTTGAGCAACAGCGGAACGGCAATTATGGGATCGGCAACCGCTTCAGGCGCAAACCGTGCCTACGAGGCTATTATCAAAGCATTGGATTCCCCGTTATTGAACGACAATAAGATCAAAGGTGCTAAAAACGTGTTACTGCTTATCGTTTCCGGTTCTGAAGAGATCACTATTGATGAAATTGGTGAGATTAACGATCATATACAAACAGAGGCCGGTCACAGCGCAAACATCATTATGGGTGTTGGTGAAGATGAAAGTCTTGAAGATTCTATTGCGGTAACCATTATTGCGACAGGATTTAATATAGAGCAACAAAATGAAATTGTAAATACCGAATCAAAAAAAATAATCCATAACCTGGAAGATGAGCAAAAAGCGGAGCATAATTTTGGTCCTTATAAATTTGACTCCGGAAAACACACTACCAAAGAAAAACCATCGGAAGCAAGGGAATCTAAAATAGTGCACTCCCTTGAAGAAGAAGATGAGGCTTTTGAGATAAAGGAGATAAACGACAATTTGAAAACCCCACAAAGTGCCAGGAATATGGACGTGGAGTATGAGGAAGTGAATTATACTGAAGAGGATTTTATCATCACAAATACTTCAGAAGAAATAAAGGAGCCTGAGGTTAAAGATGCTGAAGAAATCTCGAAGGAAACCGAAGATCAGTTTATGTTTACCTTTGATCTTCCGCTAAATAAACCTAAATCGGAAACCAATACTTCTGCTCAAAATCAACAATCTCAAAAATCTCAAGAATCAACTAAAGTTTCAGAAGTCCCTCAAAACAAAAAGGTCATTCACGATCTTGATAATATGACCAATGAAATGGAAGTAAATGATCCTATTGAAATTATTCCGGTTACTGAAAGTTCTGTTACAGGAATTAAAAGATATAGCCTGGATGATTATATGGAAGTGGAGCAAATGTTGAAGAAATCCAAGCCTGAGCCTAAAAAAGTCGAAGATGAAACGGTTATTTTCGAGAAGAAAACAATAGCTCCGGAAAAAGTGGAACAACCGGCACATAAAGATTCTCCAGATCCTTTCGATAACCCTATTTCAGAAGGTTTGGTTGCACGTGCAGCCGAAAGACGCGCAAAGATGAAGGAGTTCAATTATAAATTCCGAAATAATGCCGCTCAACTGGACGAAATTGAAAAACAACCGGCTTATAAACGCGCCGGAGTCAATTTGGACAATTCCAAACCCGGAGAGGAAAAACTCTCCAGAACAAGCCTTGGAAAAGGGGATAACAACGAACTTAATTTTAGAAGCAACAATTCTTTCCTACATGATAATGTAGATTAAAAATATATTCTACCCCTTGATAAAACCTGAAATTCTTTGTAGAATTTCGGGTTTTCTTTTTATCTTCGCAGTCCTGTTTAAAACTGGAAGAATGAGTTTGGAAGAGCAAGTAATGACCGAAATGAAAGCCGCGATGCGTGCAAAGGACACCGTTAAACTGGAAGCATTACGAGCGATTAAAAGCGGGATTTTGATGGCTAAAACCGAAAGTTCGGCCAAAGAAGGTATGGCAGAAGATGCAGAGTTGAAACTGTTGCAAAAGTTGGTAAAACAACGCAGAGACAGCGCAACTATATACAAGGAACAAGGCCGTGAAGACCTTGCCCAACCAGAACTGGATCAGGCCGCTGTAATAGAGCAATTTTTGCCCGAACAGTTAAGCGAAGAAGAAATTGAGAAAAAAATAGTTGAGATTATCGCACAAACCGGTGCCGCCGGAATGAAAGATATGGGAAAAGTGATGGGATTGGCTTCAGAAGCATTAACCGGAAAAGCCGATGGTAAAACCATCTCAATGATAGTAAAGAAGAAGTTAGGTTAACATCCCGAATGCGCCTGCCTGAAGTGAGGCAGACTCGATGTGATAAATAATATTGAAGTTAATAATTTTACTGGCCCCGTGCCCGCCCGAACGTACCTTTTCGGTACGGGCGGGGCGCATAAATTGAAATAATGTATTATGTTTACGTCTTATATAGCGTCTCGTTTGACCGGCAGTATGTTGGAATGACAGATGATATGCAGGAAGAAGATGGAGAAAGAATAGTTTAAGGCCCCGTGCCTGCCCGAACGTACCTTTTCGGTAAGGGCGGGGCGCATAAATTGAAATAATGTATTATGTTTACGTCCTATATAGCGTCTCGTTTGGCCGGCAGTATGTTGGAATGACAGATGATATAAATCGAAGATTAGTAGAACATAATTCAGGTAAGAATCAATCGACAAAGGCATATCAACCCTGGTAATTGATCTATAATGAGCCTTTTGATAACAGAGATGCAGCTAGAATTAGAGAAAAGTACCTAAAAACTGCTGCAGGAAGAAGATGGAGAAAGAATAATTTAAGGCCCCGTGGCGCAACTGAATAGCGCATCAGATTTCGGCTCTGAGGGTTGGGGGTTTGAATCCCTCCGGGGTCACTTTTATAATCCGTAAACGGCTTAAAATAAGCCGTTTACGGATTTTTTTTTATGTTTTTGTACCGCCATATGTGTGGCCCAAAATTTAGTTTCTAAAAAAACGGAACCAATTAAATCTAAAAATAGATTTTTCTTCATCAATTATTTAAATTTTCTACTGTTTAATTATTAATAAAATGGATGAACATCAAGCCTCCAATGGCCAGTCTTTGTACTGACCTTCAGCTTGTTCAATTACTTCTTTTAGGATTTTGTGTAGTTCGGAAAAGGGAACTTTGCCGCGAAGTTCTTTTTTTACAGCCAATCTTATAGCTGCTTTGGCATTTTCTTTTTTAGTCCAGTCAAGTTGCAGGTTTTTCTTAACTGAATCTACTACTTTGTGAACCAAATCCTGAATAGGACCTTTTTGGTTCAAGAGTTTTTCATTTGCGGATAATAGATCGTAAAAGGCCAGTTCGTCTTCGGTTAAACCCAGTTGTTTGGTTCTTATGTCGTCATTTTTGAATTCTGTGGCAATGTCAAGCAAATGTTTGATTGCCGCTATAGAATCGAGGCTGTTCTTGTGGTATTTGCTCAATACTTTTTCCAATTCTTCTTTTAAGCTGGTCATTCTACGAATGTTTTTCACCATTCGCACTTTAAGTTCATCATTGATGATGCGCCTCAATAATTCGACTTTTATGTTCTCGCCGCCTTTTTCTTTTACCATGGCTTGAAAACGGTCATCAATAATAGAAATATCTATTTTGTCTAAGTCATACATGGCAGCCAAATCCACT
>JBBRGD010000116.1:0-6378 GCA_038241065.1 Flavobacteriales bacterium | reverse complement strand
TTGTCATTCTGAACGAGCTTTTGGGCGAGGAAGAATCCCTACTGAGTGGGTAAAAATATGAGTATGAAACTTTTATCGCCTTTCAAACATGATTCGTCCAAGGAGTACACGGGATTCTTCACTGCGTTCAGAATGACAGGCCGGGTTTTTTTTTGTTATTGTTCACGAGCCATTCCTTTTGTATTGCAATTCTTAATGAGCAATTTCCATTTTTTTTTGTCATTCTGAACGAGCTTTTGGGCGAGGAAGAATCCCTACTGTGATAGCTAAAATTACGAAATATCCAAACGGTTTAAAATTTTAACATTTTACGAGCTGATATCTTTTAATCTCAACTGAAGGGAAATATTCCCATTCCATTCATTTTCATCGATGGAATAAACCGCTTTAAATTTTTTTGCATCTGTGATCAACTCACATTTATCTCCCAAATTAAATCCAATGGCATTAATTTCCATTTTTTTACCAGCCTTTTTCAACCTGCATTTTAGGTGCAGTTCCTCTCCGCCTACACATTTCCCATATCCTGTATCATTCAGGTTTTGGGTGAGAAAAACAGGTGACATATTCCCGGGTCCAAATGGAGCGAATTGCTTTAAGATCCTGTAGAATCTTGGGGTAATGTCTTCCAGGTTAATTTCAGCATCTATGGAAATTTCGGGGGTGAGAAGTCGTTTATCGATACTTCCCGAAACTACTTCTTCAAACTTTTGTTTAAAACCTTCATATTGGGATTCCAAGAGTGTGAGTCCCGCCGCATATTTATGTCCGCCAAATTGCTCAATATGCTCTTTACAGGCTTCCAATGCATCATACACATCAAAATCCTTTACAGACCTGGCCGAAGCGGCCAGTTTATCACCGCTTTTGGTAAAAACCAGGGTTGGTCGGTAATAGGTTTCAATCAATCGGGAAGCGACGATCCCAATAACTCCTTTATGCCAGTCTTCCTGATAAACCACAGTGGTGAAACGTTCTTGTTCCTTTAAATCTATAATTTGAGCCAAGGCTTCAACAGTAATGCTTTTATCGGTTTCCCTTCTTTCGGCATTAAAAGCTTCAATTTCGGCAGCAAATATTTTGGCAGCTTCCTCGTCTTCTTCCACCAGTAAATTCACTGCATACAAGCCGTGTTTCATTCTTCCGGCCGCGTTTATGCGGGGTGCTATAATAAAAACCACATCGGTAATACTAAGGGTTTCCTTTTTCACTTGTTGTAAAATGGCCTGAAAACCAACTCTTGGCGCGGTATTTATAACGTGCAGTCCGTGATAGGCCAGAATCCTATTTTCGCCGGTAATCGGGACAATATCGGCGCCTATAGCGGTAGCTACCAGGTCTAAATATGGCAATAAAGTATCAAATGAGTTGCCTTTTTTCATGGCCAAGGCCTGTATCAGCTTAAAGCCAATACCACAGCCACAAAGTTCCTTATACGGATATTCACAATCCTCCCTTTTAGGGTCAAGAACTGCCACTGCTTTTGGAATCACAGCTCCCGGGCGGTGGTGGTCGCAAATAATGAAATCGATGTTTTTTTCTGAAGCATAGGCCACCTTGTCAATCGCTTTAATTCCACAGTCTAATGCAATGATCAGGCTGATGTCATTATCGCAAGCAAAATCGATACCTTTATATGAAACTCCGTAACCTTCCTCATATCTGTCCGGGATATAGGAGGCGACATTCGGATAAAAACCTTTGAGATAAGATGAAAGCAATGCTACGCTGGTAGTGCCATCTACATCATAATCCCCGTAAACCATGATATTTTCTTCGGAGGCGATCGCTTTTTCAATTCTGTCAATTGCGAGATCCATGTCCTTCATCAAAAAAGGATCGTGCAAATCGTCCAAAGAAGGGCGGAAGAATTTTTTTGCATCCTCAAAATTCTCAATCCCACGTTGTACCAACATTGAAGCAATCGGGATTTCCACACTGAGATCGGAGGCAAGTTTGCTCAAGGTCTCGCGATTTGGTTTTGGTTTAATGGTCCAGCGCATAATATTAATGTTTTTTCAAACATACGGATTGTTTCCGGTTAATATAAAAACCCGAACAACCAAAGCGGAATAATATTCATGGCTCCCACTTCCAAAACATCCCGAACAATAAAAGAATTTTTGAACTCCCTGAATTTTGATTGTTTCAGGATTACAAATAAAACTATTGCCAAAGTTTAAATTGAAGTAAAAATATAAGCAAGATAATTCAAAAGCTTCAGTATTTATTTTTTACCGCTCACAACAAGAACTATTTCTCCCTTTGGCGGATTTTCAGTAAAGTAATTTAATACTTCGGTCACAGTTCCGCGGATGGTTTCTTCGTGTAGTTTTGAGATTTCCCTGGAGACAGAAACAGGGCGTTCAGCTCCAAAATATTCAACAAATTGAGTCAGACTTTTTAGCAGTTTATGCGGGGATTCATAAAAAATAATGGTCCGCGGTTCTTCTGCTAGGAGCTTTAGCCTGGTTTGACGTCCTTTTTTGACCGGAAGAAAACCTTCAAATACAAACTTGTCGTTCGGGAATCCACTATTCACTAGTGCGGGAACAAAGGCAGTGGCACCGGGAAGGCAATCCACCTCAATTCCGACTTCTACACAGGCGCGGGTTAGCAAAAATCCGGGATCACTAATAGCCGGAGTACCTGCATCGCTGATTAGCGCGATGGTTTCACCATTTTGAATTCGCCGTACGATCCCTTCCACAGATTTATGCTCATTGTGCATATGATGGCTGCGCATGGGGGTATTAATTTCAAAATATTTGAGTAATTTTCCGCTGTTGCGGGTATCTTCAGCCAGGATAAGATCAACCTCTTTTAAAACCCTGATGGCCCTAAAAGTCATATCTTCAAGATTTCCAATAGGTGTGGGTACCAAATACAATTTAGCCATAGGAAATTTAATTTTTTTGGAAAGGACCTATTTGTTGAATTTGTTTTCCACCAATTCCATAAACTTTTTTTCGAATTCTTCTTTTCCCACCCAATTTTTATAATCGGGTTTTACAACCAACCGGATAAATTTTCTTGATTCTTCTATGGAGCTAAAGGTGTTCAATTGGGAAATTACACGGTTATAATCTGCGGCTTTCCCATCAAAGAGGTGACGTATAAATGCCAATCGTTCGTTTAAACCGATGTTGATCCCCTTCTTCAAACGGTCGTTTACAGATCGCGGCCGTTCCTTGTCCTGTTGTTTAACAGGTTGAAAATTGGGTAAATTATCATAATCCACACCTATGTCTCTAAAATCTTTTTTATTGTTTTCAGAAGTGTTTTCAGATTTTTTTACCGCTCCGTTTGCAGAGATTATCTTGTTGACAATATAATCCACCGCTTCAGTTTCGGGCGGCATTTCTGCCACTAAATCTTTTATTTTTTCAGTATTAGGTTCTATGATGGATTCTGAATCGTTATACTCTGTGCCATCCGGCAAATACTCATCCTTTTCCTCCACCTTTTTTACAATTTCTTGTTTTTCGGGAGCATAAGATTCCTTAAGGTTTATTGTTTCAGTTTTAGTTTCTTCAAACTTAACTTCCATTTTTGAAGAATTTTGAACACAGAAAGAAGCAAGATTTTCTTCAGTAAAAGCCAAGATGGTCAGTTTTTCATAAAGATTCTTAGTTTGCAGCTTCAACGTTGATGCCGAATTTTGGTCAGTAATTTCAAGTATTTTAGTTGCCAGTTCTTTTAATTCGGCAAGCAATTTATTTTTCATCTTGAATTTTATTTAAGTTAAGAAGATTCAATGAAGCATTAACTGCAAAAATTTTACCAGTTTTAATTGGCTGTCACCTTGACCTTTTCTGCAAATTTTCACAAATTTAAAGAACCTACCCGTTTAAGGGGTTGTATTTTTAATAAATTTGTTCCAACTTTATGCAAAATAGGTACTTTTCCTATTCAGCATTGAAAATTACAAAATGTTTCTCGAAAATACAGTAAATCACAAAGAGCAATTTGGCTGGATTGAAGTAATATGCGGATCTATGTTTTCCGGAAAAACCGAAGAACTCATCCGCAGGCTAAAACGGGCCCAATTTGCCAAACAAAAGGTTGAAATCTTTAAACCTGCCATAGATAGGCGTTACCACGATGAAATGGTAATATCTCATGACGCCAATCAAATTCGCTCTACCCCTGTGCCTTCTGCGGCAACCATCCGTTTATTAGCAGACGGTTGCGACGTTGTTGGTATTGATGAGGCTCAATTTTTTGATGATGAGATTGTAACGGTTTGTAATGATCTGGCAAATAGCGGGGTCCGGGTAATAGTTGCCGGCCTGGATATGGATTTTAAGGGAAATCCCTTTGGCCCAATGCCAAATTTAATGGCTACTGCGGAATATGTCACCAAAGTACACGCTGTTTGTACCCGCACAGGCAACCTGGCACAATACAGTTACAGAAAATCCAGCAATAACGATCTGGTGTTCCTGGGAGAAAATGAAGAATATGAACCACTTAGCCGCGGTGCTTACTACAAGGCAATGCTCAGGGAACGTGTAAAAAACTATCCTGTTAAAGATGCAAAAACAATAATACCTAACAAAAAAACCGAATGATTCAAGAAACACGGGAAACCGTTCTGGAAATAGATTTAGGTGCCCTGGCACATAATTACCGCAGCCTGCGATCCAAAATTGGCAACGATGTTAAGATGATGGGCGTGGTAAAAGCGTATGCTTATGGAAGTGAAGCGACTGAAATCGTGAATAAATTAAGTCAGCTGGGAATGGATTATTTCGCCGTTGCATATATATCAGAAGGAATTGCACTTAGGGATGCGGGAATAGAAAAATCGATTTTGGTGTTGCACCCCCAGTCTACAAATTTTGAAAGTATTATCGAAAATTGTCTGGAACCGAGCATTTATAGCGAATTAGTCTTAAATAAATTCATTAAAACTGCTGAAAAACTAGGTCAAAAAGAATATCCCATTCATCTTAAATTGAATACTGGTCTTAACCGGCTTGGTTTTGATGAAAATGATTTGGATTTGGTATTTGATTACCTGTCAAAAACCAAGGCTGTAAAGGTAAAGGGTGTGTTTTCACATCTTGCGGCCAGTGAAGATTGGAAAGAGCGCGAATTTACCCTGCAGCAAATCAATAAGTTCAGAAAAATGGCACTTAAAATTATTGAATTCCTCCCTTCCCGCCCACTTTTGCATCTATGCAATACTTCCGGAATTTTCAATTATCCGGAAGCAAGCTTTGATATGGTGCGCATGGGAATTGGCCTGTACGGTTTTGGGAACGATCCTGAAATTGATAAATACCTGAAACCCATTGGAACCTTAAAAACCATCATTTCACAAATCCATGAATTGGAAAAAGGAGAATCTGTAGGTTACAACCGGGCGTTTAAAACTTCAGAAAAAATGACAACAGCCACGTTGCCCATTGGTTATGCCGATGGGATTAATCGGCAATATGGAAATGAAAAGGCTGGTGTCTTTATTAATGGAAATTACGCCCCAATAATCGGAAATGTTTGTATGGATATGTTCATGATCAATATAACGGGGATTGATTGTAAAGAAGGTGATGAAGTAATTATTTTTGGAGGACCACAACCTGCATCCCATTTTGCTGAAAAAGGACAAACCATTTCTTACGAACTTATTACCGGCATCTCACAAAGGGTAAAACGAAAAATAATTCCGGAATAATATTAATCTGTTTAAAATCAACTTTATTTTTAAATTAGTATCAACTAATCAATTAAACATAATAAAATGGGATATTTTTCAGATTTTAAAGCCTTTTTAATGAAAGGCGATATCATTGCCCTGGCTACCGCTGTGATTATTGGAGCCGCTTTTAATAAAATAATATCATCGGTTGTTGCCGATATAATCATGCCTATTATAGGAGTATTAACCGGCGGCATCGATTTTTCACAAAAATTTATTTCCCTGGATGGGAAACATTATGAAAGCCTTGAAGCAGCTCAAACTGCTGAGGCAGCGATTATCACCTATGGAAATGTAATTCAGGCTATTATCTATTTTATTATAGTCGGTTTTTTTATATTTTTGGTTCTCAGGACTTATGAAAGAAGCAAAAAGAAGAAAGAAGTAGAAGCACCGGCTCCTCCAAAGGGACCAACTCAAGAGGAGTTGCTTATTGAAATAAGGGATGAATTAAAACGACAAAACAATCCGAATAAAATTTAAAAGGAAAAGTATTTATTTTTATTTTATTGCCATTTCCCTTATGTTGATCTGTATTCGCCTTTATTGCACTTATTGAGGATTTTAGACTGAAAAGTAAAAAATTATTTGGAAAGCGGAATTTGAAAATTAAGTACCGGTCACATATAACCGTCATTTCTGTGCAAGCTTTAAGAACATACTATAGAAAT
>JBBRGD010000115.1:0-6380 GCA_038241065.1 Flavobacteriales bacterium | reverse complement strand
AGCAGTTTCCTGATCAGAAATCGCAGTAGTTAAATAAGTTGGAGTAGGTGGTGTATAATCAGCTGCGTATAGTTTCCCATTCACATAAATCGATGTTGAAAATGTATTGGTAACATCCATTATTTGTGAAAATCCGGTTAGCGCTGTTTGGTCAATTGGACTAACTCCAATATTACCAGTAATTGATGTAACTCCAACTCTTGAGATTCCTGATTTTGACAAAATGACAAAATCGCCGGCTTTTCCCAAATCTATTATACCAGGTCCGGTAGCAACACCTGTTAAGGTAAAGTTGGCGGTGATATTCTTGTTAGAATTCATTACCACTGTTAATGGATTGTTAGATCCGTTAGCATCTCCACTCCAGGATGTAAATTCATAACCGTTGTCTGGAGTTGCAGTAAGAACTACTTCAGCTCCATTATTGTAATTTTGCTGATCTGGATTTTTTGAAACACTTCCATTTTGAGCAGTTACATTTAATGTAAAGCCTGCAGTTACTGCTGTAAAGTTTGCAGTAATATTTTTATTACTGTTCATAGTTACTGTTAGAGGATTGTTAGATCCTGTAGCATCTCCGCTCCACGATGAAAATTCATATCCATTGGCTGGCGTAGCCGTAAGGACAACGTCATCTCCATCATTGTAATTTTCCTCATTCGGATTTTTTGCAACAGTTCCGTTTTCTGCAGTTACATTTAATGTGAATGTGCTAACGATGGCTGTAAAGTTTGCAGTAATATTTTTATTACTGTCCATAGTCACTGTTAATGGATTGTTAGATCCGGTAGCATCACCACTCCAGGATGAAAATTCATAACCGGTTGCAGGTGTAGCAGTAAGAACTACTTGAGCTCCGCTATTGTAATTTTCCTCATTCGGATTTTTTGCAACAGTTCCGTTTTCAGCAGTTACATTTAATGTGTAGGTTATAACTTCAAAATTGGCAACCAAGTTGGTGTTTGCAGTTATTGCAAATGTATAACTGGAATCGGTTGATACTTCCACTTCGTTTGCTGTCCAGTTAACAAAGGCGTATCCATTATTCGGGGTTGCCGTAACAGTTACATCGGTTTCAGCATCAAATGAACCAGAACCATTTGTTGATCCACCTGCAGCAGGATTTGCCGATAAAATTACCGCAAATTGATTTTCTGGTATAAGACTATAATTTGCAACCAAGGTTCTGTTTCCGGTCAAAACAAATTGATAACTTGAACTGGTAGAAGCGATAGTTTCACCTTCTGTCCAGTTAACAAAAACATATCCTGGATTTGGCAAAGCTGCAACAGTTACTGTTGAATTTTCAGTAAATTGACCAGATCCGTTTGTAGTTCCACCGGCTATTGGGCTTGAAGAAAGATTTATCCTAAAATTCCCTAAAACAACTTCGTCGAAATTAGCTACTAAAGCTATGTTTCCGTCCATTTCAAACTGATAGCTTGAACTGGTAGAAACTACAGTATCATCTACAGTCCAGCTAGTAAATGTAAAACCTTCATTAGGTATTGCAGCTACTGTAACTACAGATTCATCAGCAAATGCACCCGCTCCAATAAGCGTTCCTCCTGCTTCTGGGTTTGCAGATAATGATACTTCCGGGATAGTTGTAAACGTCCATAAATAATTTTCCTGTAACGCATTGCCCATAGGATCTTTAACACCTGTTGTCACCATTCCTGTGTAGGTGGTGTTTGGCGCAAGATCTGCAGAAGGTGTAAAGGTTGCTATTGCACCTGAAGACGTAACGGTTCCTACTAATTGAGTAGGTCCATCTACTGTAAAAGTTTCCTCATTGATTGTGTCAGGATTTATATCCTCATTAAAAGTTACGGTGATTACCTGATCAAGTGGTACATTAGTAGCTTCATTATCAGGAACAGTTGATAATACAATTGGACATACTCCAACGATCTCAACGACTTCATCTTTGGCACAGCCGGTAAGTAAAAAAACCAGGGCAAAAGCAAAGGTTGCGAGTAATTTTTTTAAATTCATATAATTGTTTTTTAATAATATTACTGGTGGGGCCAGGTGTGAAAGAATTTTCACGATACAAAGCTGCATAACCAAATGACACAAAGTGTTACATAACAATTGAAAAGAGTTATATAATTCACACATTTGCCACTATTTGAGACATAAAAACCAGCAAGTAGGTCTTGACTCAGTTATAAAAGGTATTAAATTGGATTGCAGGACTTAGAAAAGTCGGATGATGGAAGACCAGAGAAAAAATGGATCTGGGATTTAGGAAACAGGATTTTTTTTTCTGATAATTATCTTCTTGGAAATCGCTCCAAATATCGCGAGCGGAGAATAGCCCGATTTATTCTAAATGAACTTTTTCAACAGGTCAACATTTTTCAGGAAAGTCCAGTCAACGATTGAAAAAAATGAAGTGAATAGCAAAAACAATTCTTCACAATCAAATTCCCTCATTTAAATGATTTCCATTGTTACCTCTCGTTTTTGCTTCAGTAATTTATAAAAAGAAGGCGAAAGACCTGTGACTTTTTTAAACTGGCCAGATAAATGAGCCACGCTGCTGTAATGAAGTTTATAGGAGATCTCGGTAAGATTTAGTTCATCATACAAAAGCAATTCCTTTGCCCTTTCAATTTTATTGAGGATAATATATTGCTGAATGGTAATACCTTTTACTTCTGAAAATATATTGGCCAGATAGGTGTAATCATAGTTTAATTTTTCACTGATATACTCAGAATAATTCAATTTAGGACAACCATCAGAGTATTGGATCATCTCAAGAATTGTATTTTTTATTTTTTCTATAAGGATGCTCTTTTTATCCTTGTGCAGTTTTAGTCCATACTTTAAAAGATTCTTTTTAAGTTCATTCCTTTGTATAATAGATATTTCTTCAAGAAGCTCAACCGTTCCCAAATCTATAAACCCAAATGGTATCTCAAGCCTTTCTAACTCTTCTTTAACAAGTATTTTACATCGCAAACTGACCATATATTTAATATATAACCTCATATTAATTTTATTAAGTTCGTAATTCAGTCCTTCAAACTAATTCCAATAATATTTTCGTCTATAGTATTTGGGAATCAACATTGACAGCTGTGACAAACAAAATTAAAAATAATGACAGAATTTTCTTACGTGCATCTTTGCTTATTCCAGAGCAAAATTAAACCTTTTTAATATATTTGAACAATATTTGGGATAGTCTTGGGAATTTAATTTTTGGTATTTTGTCGACTTTAACACTATTTTCACCGTTGGCTATAACGTTAATTTTGTCGTTTTTATTTTTTTTAAAAAAAATCACAATGAACTCTTTAACAGGGAAGTAAACCAACTTTGTTCTACTTATGGTTTTTGAAGAATTTTCCCAAAAAATTTTGAATATTTGCATCAGGTAATTGTACGATTTTAAGAAAAATTTATTTTAAGAAAACCCTGTATTTTGGTCTATTAATAATGATAAAATGAATCCTGACCCAATTACAAAGTTTTCTCAAATGCCCTAGCTCTTTATTCCGGGATTGTATTATCTCTAAGATTAATATACCGAAGAACCCAAACATCATATATGGCGCGTTAGACAGGTCTTTCAGAATGATTATTTACCGAAAAAGAAGTTTTTTCTCCTAAATAATATGGCAAACGCGAAGTTTGCTTTTACTACTTTATGAGCTGTTTAGCTTCGCGCTACATTCATCGTGTAAAAAAATAAAAAAAATGATATTCATAATCTGATCTCAAATTTACGGCTTCTGCAAATCTGTGTTCAAGATCAATTGGGTTGGAAATTTTTTCTGCAAAGGTTTTAAACTGATTTTTCAAGTGCCGACTTTAAATCGGTAATTTTATTGATTATTATTGAGGGTTCGCCCCCCCATGGGTCAAAAACAGCTTCTGAGGAGCGTTGTACCCAGGCAGAGCGCATTCCATAAGAAATTGCTCCAATTACGTCAAAAGGATTGCTTGAAATTAACCACGAATCTGGTATGGCAGAATTTGTCTTTTTATTAAAATGGGCATAAACCAAAGGGCTTGGCTTGAACTTTTTCACATCTTCCACACTCACAATTCCCTGGAAATATTCCATAATATTGGCATTTTTTAAAAGCCCGGAAATGGCACTTTCACTGCCATTTGAAAATGCATATATTTTATACCCTGATTCCCTTAAGCTTTGTAATCCAGCTTCAACATCAGGAAATGCCGGCAATACCTTATACTCTTCCAAAAGAGCATCTTTCTGAACGGAACTTAATTCAATCTGAAATTCGAGACAACAGAAATCCAAAGCGTGTTTGGTACAAATAGAAAAGTCGGCATATTTATTCATTAAACCTCTTCTAAAGCAATACTCCAGTTGCTTGTTTCTCCATGCATCCATAAATGGTTTTGCGTTTTTATCCATAAATGTCGCCAACAGATCATAAACTCCTGATGTATTTATTATTGTTCCATAAACATCAAATGCCAATGTGCTTTTCATAAATTTTTTTTTTAAAATTACCCTTGTCCCAACTCTCCTATTCAGATTTTATCATTATCAGGAGCATTTTATATTTGCTTAGTGCTTCAAGTGCGTGAGGCTCGTTTGCAGGTAATATAACCATCTCACCCTTTTTAACAATGATGGCCTTGCCCGAAATTGTAATTTGTGCTTCACCATCCACCATATAAACCATGGCATCATAGGGAGCCGTGTGCTCGCTTAAACCCTGATCTTTATCAAAAGCAAACATAGTAACCGTGCCGGCTTTTTTACCTATGATGGTTTGGCTAACTACAGAATCTGTTTGATAATCCATAAGGCTTTCCAGATTATTGGCCTGTGCGATAAAATTTTCTTTAATTGTTTGTTTTTTCTCTGACATGATTAAGTTGTTTTTATAATTCTGAAAATTTCTGCAAAATGATTTTTATAAAGCTATGAAAATATTATTGGGTTTTAAAATTCTATTTCTATGGCTCCGGTTTTGTTCTGTTTTACTTAATTTCAGCCTTCGCTTTTTTAAACCTGATGTATTTTTTTAGGTCGGAACCGAGAATTTCCATCAGTTCCTTCTCGTTTCCATATTTAGTTTCAGTGAACAAAAATCCAAAAACTGAATATTCATTCAATTTAATTTTTCTTAGATCTAGGGGTTTTTCAAAATCCATTAATAATTTTTCATAATCAAAGGACTCTATTTCACATTCGTCAAATCCTGAATTATTATCCAAAACAATAATGCTGTACTTTTTCTCTTTTCTGGTTTCAAAGATCTTCTCCCAATCCGGTTCTTTGGATTGAAAAAAAGCTTCATAGGAATTGATTCCGTAAGCATACCAGGATAAATCTCCGGTAGTGCAAAATCCTCCAAATCTCAAAGGATTTACCTCAATAGGATTTATTCTCCCTTTTTCATCAATTCTCAGTTCTACATGAGCAGGGAAATTTTTCAATTTTGCTTTCTCTCCAATTATCTCCAGAAAATCCTGAATCTCATTCTTGTATTTTTGTATTATTTCTTTTGAAGTTGAATAAACCCTGTCACTTACATCTTTATATGATGAAAATATGTGATGAAGAATATTGAGCACAACAGGTTTTCCCTTTTTATCAAAATAACAATCAATTGCATACTCCTCGCCTGCTATATATTCCTCAATAATAAAATCGGATACATTTAAAACTTCCTTGGGATATAAGTCTTTAGAACTTTTATTCTCAGAATCTATCTTATCTAAAACCTGTAACCATTCCGCAGCATTATCGACCTTGTGAACAGCGATACTGAAAAAACCAACTGCAGGTTTTATAATGAACGGGAATTTAAGTTCTTCCACATTAAGTTTTCTCAGATCTTCAAATCTGACTCCTTTAAAAAAATAATCGGGGAAAGAATCTTTTATCAGTTCCCTAAATTTTATCTTGTTTTTGAACACTTCAATCTGACCGGGGAGATTTGAGGAAACCGCATTTTTTTGGATCCAGTTGATCGTGTTTTCCGAATTGGTATAAATAGGAGTCTCCGGATTCTTTTTTAAACGGATCTTTGCTTCTTCTTCAGTTATCCAATTCAGGGTTTTATCAGCGATCATATTTCTCGCGCTTGCAGTGGCGACAATTTCAAAATTGTTTTCTTTTATGGTTTTAACAAGAAAATCTGAAACATAGGGTTTATCAATTACTATCATTTTTTAAATACAGTTTTTTTTCACAAAATTAAAGGTGGTCATTAATAATTTATTCGGTTACATGTTCACTATTGGTAATATTTGAACAGTGAAAAAACTTTAATCATTTAGGATCATTGGAATTTTCCTAAATATAATATCGAACCATAGGCCTGATTTTGGATGTCCGGTCCACAATTTCAAAACCTGTACGTTCAAAGTATTTATAC
>JBBRGD010000114.1:0-6385 GCA_038241065.1 Flavobacteriales bacterium | reverse complement strand
GCGATTACTCCTGTGGCCAATCTGGAGCCTGTACAACTCGCCGGAACAATTGTCAAAAGGGCATCTCTTCACAATGCCGACCAAATAGAAAAACTAGATATTCGGGAAGGAGATACTGTATTTGTTGAAAAAGGCGGGGAGATAATTCCGAAGATTATCGGGGTGGATTTTACAAAGCGCGACCCGGAAACTAAAAAAACAGAATATATTGCCCATTGTCCCGAATGTGGGACAGAACTGGTCAGGAAAGAAGGAGAAGCGCATCATTATTGTCCTAATTATTATGGTTGTCTGCCGCAGGTTGTTGGAAGGATCCAGCATTTTGTGTCCAGAAAAGCATTGGATATTGAAGGATTGGGCGGAGAAACGGTAAGCCTGCTTGTAAAAGCCGGGTTGATCGTAAATTATGTCGATCTGTATGAATTGAAAAAAGAGCAGCTTCTTCCTTTGGAACGAATGGCGAGTAAATCGGCAGAAAACGTGATCAGCGGAATTGAAAAATCGAAAGAAATTCCTTTTGAACGTGTGTTGTTTGGTTTAGGGATTCGATATGTTGGAGAAACCGTGGCTAAAAAACTTGCCAGATATTATAAAAGTATTGATGCCCTGGCTGCAGCTTCAGAAGAAGAATTGATAAATGTTGATGAAATTGGGGAGCGGATCGCGCAAAGTGTAACAGAGTTTTTTGCTTCAGAAGAAAATAAAAAAATCATTCAGAGGTTATTGGATTACGGGGTTCAACTGGAAATTCCAAAAGAGGATTTTGCAGATCATACAGATATTTTGAAAGGTAATTCATTTGTGATCTCCGGAGTATTTTCTAAAGTGTCCAGAAACGATTTAAAAAAATTGATCGAGGATAATGGCGGGAAAGTATCCAGTTCCATTTCTTCAAAAACAAATTACCTAGTAGCCGGTGAAAATATGGGCCCCAGCAAACTGGCGAAAGCCGAACAACTCGGCACTAAAATTTTAAGTGAGGATGAATTTTTAGCAATGGTGAATTAGGGACGAGATGAACTTTGAAATGTATCATCCATAGTGGGATTTTGTTGTTTCAGACGTCAGCATTACAGACGGCCTTCTGTAATGCCAATGTTCGTGTAGGTCGAACTGCTCTAAAGATACGAACAGCCGTCCGTATCTACGAATTTTTATCCAACCCGAATTTTTAAACCGTCAGATTCAATTTTATTTTCATTATCCAGGTAAAAATCGATTCTTCCCAGATAGAGACCAAAACATCCAACCTGGTTGATCAATACTTTTTTTCCTGCTTTATTGATATGTATCTCCGGTTTTTCGAGAAAAGTATGGGTGTGCCCGCCAATGATCAAATCTATGTCTTTAGTGGCTTTTGCAAGTTTTACATCAGAGATCTTACCAGATTTGTATTCAAATCCCAAATGAGATATGCAGATAATAAGATCACATTTTTTCTCTTCTTTTAAAATTCGCGTCATATCGGCGGCAATTTCTAAAGGATCCAGGTATTTTGTTTCCTTGTAGAGATGAGAATTCACCAGGCCCTGTAATTCTATTCCCAGGCCAAAAACCCCGATTTTCACGCCGTCTTTGGTAAAAATCTGGTGTGGCAAAACGTGGCCGTCCATAACGGTATTTCTAAAATCGTAATTTGAAGAGATAAAATCGAAATCGGCGTGAGGAAGTTGAGCAAATAACCCGTCGATCCCGTTGTCAAAATCGTGGTTTCCGAGTGTGGAAGCGTCATATTTCAACATACTCATCAGCTTAAATTCCAGTTCGCCTCCGTAAAAATTAAAAAAAGGCGTACCCTGGAAAATATCTCCCGCATCCAGCAGCAATGTGTTCGGGTTTTCATTCCTTATCTGTCCAATAAGGGTCGAACGTCTTGCAACACCACCCATATTGGGATTTTTGGGGTCATTAGGGCCAAAAGGTTCAATATGACTGTGTAAATCGTTGGTATGTAAAATTGTGATGTGTTTTTTGTAATTCCCGGAAAAGGAAAGCGATAAGCCTCCCAAGCCAATGAAAGCTCCGGTAGCAGCGGTTTGCTGAATAAAATTTCTTCTTCTCATCTGTTCTGCTATTTTATGAATGCAAATAGAAAATTCATTTAATTAATTTCTTGTTTTTGAATATATCTATTGTCCCTGCCAGTCTTCAGCGTGTCCACCTTTGAAAAATAATCGATAATGGAATTTCGTATTTTATAATCTACAGGGAAAATGTTGACCGGATCCTTGAAAAAAATCATATTATCGCCGCCTTGCTGTAAATAGTCGGATGTCGCAATAAAATATGTTTTGTTTCTGTCAATTTTCTCACCGTTTACAGTGGCTTCAAGTACTCTAAAATCCCGGTCTACCAGGATTTGCATTCCGCTTAAAGGATGCGCTGTTTTGGCTTTTTCCAGATAAGTGAGCATTTCTTCCAGCTTTGTTCCGGTAATTTCTACCACCACGATCTCATTTTCAAATGGCATTATTTGATAAGCAGTTCTTGCGGTGACCGGGCCAATTCCAATGGTGGAACGAATTCCGCCGTGATTCATCAAAACAAGATCAATATTATTTCCGGTCCTGCTTTTAAAAACTGGGTTTGCCTGTTCTAAAACAAGATCGGCCAAGAGGTTGCCAATGGCAGTATTTAGCACTCCATCGGTTTTGCTCAGGTTAGTGGGATTATAAACCAAAGCACTGTCTAAAGTCTTGTTTATATGAACAGAATAGGGTTTTATAAAATTTTGAATTGCAGTGTCTGGCGTAACTGTTTCTTCTATTGGTATCCGTTTCCCCGAAATTTCTATTGTATGATAGCGGTTGGTATTACACGACAGGATCCCAAATAGCAACAAAACTGGTAAAAATGATTTGAGGCTCATTTTAATTTGAAGTTAGTTTAAAGCTGGTAAAGATAAATAGAATTTTAAAAGTATCGAATTAATTGAAAGAATCTAAAGTCCTTAGAAACAGGATTTTTTAAGCAAAAAGAATTATTTTCAATACTGTAGTTGCGGATAGCTGTTTTTTTTCTGAAATATTTGATTGTGTAAGAAATCTAAATTATAATAATAAGATAAGGCTACACAAAATTTTTTAGGCCTGTTTTTTGTTACAACAGAAAAACAACTTCGGGGATAAATTTAATTTAGATTAGACTATTTCATCAGGATTTTGCGTTATTCCCAAAGTTTGTAAATTTACCGTATCTTATAACGAATTTATGATTATAAAAGGCATCAAACTTGCCATTGCAAAAAAAAAGATTGCCCAACTTGTTAAAAACCGGCAACCCGAAGTATATTCAATTCCCGTTAAATCTATTGGGATCATTTTCGATTTTAAAAACCGTAAGGCCTTAACCCAACTGGAAAAACTGAAGAAACTATTCAATATTTCCAACGCCAATTTTAAAGTAGTGACCTTTATTCGAAATGGCAGAAAACCATCCAATTTTGAAGGAGAGATTTACAGTTTAAAAAATATAAAATTCGATGCGGAAATAAATAATGAGGGAATGAATAAAATTACCTCTGAAAGTGTTGATTTACTTATTACTTTTGCCGAGGAAAATAATACAGCTGTACATCTTTTAACGGCACATTGCCGCGCGGGGATCAAGGTGGGAAGGTATCAGAAAAATGTAGCCTTATTTGATATGATAATTCAGGCTGATAACGATGCGGAATTATTTACGGAAGAACTGACAAAATATTTAAAACAGCTTAAAAAATCACAAGATGAATAAATTAATTGGAACCGGTGTCGCTTTAATAACCCCTTTTAAAAGTGATCTTTCAGTAGATGTGGAAGCGCTTTCAAATTTGGTGAAGAATCAGATTGGCAACGGGATAAATTATCTGGTGGTTTTGGGGACTACCGGAGAGAGTTCCACGCTTTCAGAATCTGAAAAAGATTTGGTTATCAATACTGTGATTAAAGCAAATAAAGGAAAGATCCCATTGGTTTTGGGCATGGGAGGCAACAATACAGTTGCATTGGCAGAGAAGTTGAAATTTACAGATCTATCTGCTTTTGAAGCCATTTTATCGGTTTCTCCATATTACAGTAAACCTACACAGGAAGGGATTTATCAACATTATAAAATCATTTCTGAAGCTTCCAAAAAACCTGTAATTATATACAATGTTCCGGGAAGAACAGCCTCCAATGTCCTGCCTGCGACTGTACTAAGATTGGCTCAGGATTTTAAGAATATAATCGGAATAAAAGAGGCCGCGGGTGATATTGTTCAGGCCATGAAACTAATTTCTATTCTCCCTGAAGACTTTTTAGTGATCTCAGGAGATGATATGGTTACCCTGCCAATAATATTGGCGGGAGGTCACGGGGTAATTTCGGTAATTGGACAAGGATTGCCATCAGAGTTCTCCAAAATGGTGCAACTGGGACTGGAAGGAAAAGTTAAAGAAGCCTATCAACTTCATTATAAAATAATGCCCTCCATCGATTTGATTTTTGCAGAAGGAAATCCAGCGGGGATCAAGGCCATGCTCCATTCCAAAAAAGCTTGTGAAAATGTTGTGCGCTTGCCTCTAGTGAAATCCTCAGAAAAATTGAAAGGGGAAATTGAAGCATTTATGAGCCAATTTTAATTTTGGGGAATTGGAAGTTGATTTTGCACCAAATGAAAGTTTTTATAATAGAATAGAAAACAGTACTTTTGCCAGATGTTTTTACAAAGTATGAAAAAAGGGTTATTATTCTTGGGCGTGTTTCTTATGTTGGTTTCTTGCGGCGAGTACCAGAAGGTATTGAAAAGTGAAGATGCCGGAGCGAAATATACAATGGCTGAAAAGCTTTATAATGAAGCTAAGGAAGAAAACGATAAATCAAAATATAGAAAAGCACTTCGATTATTTGAACAAATTGTTCCTCAGTATCGTGGGAAACCTCAGGGTGAGAAAGTGACCTATCTTTTTGCCGATACTTATTATCAGTTAAAAGATAATTATCTGGCTGGATATCAATTTGAACGATTTACATCAGCCTATCCCAAAAGTGAAAAGGTAGAAGAAGCTGCTTTTAAAAGTGCTAAAAGTTATTATTTTTTGTCTCCCAGATACGATTTGGATCAGACAGAAACGGATAAGGCGATGGCAGAATTGCAAAAATATATAGACACCTATCCAAATGGGGAATTTTTGGAAGAGGCCAATAAACTTGCTACCGAACTAAGGGTAAAACTGGAAAAGAAAGCCTACAAAATTGCAAAACAATATCACCATACTGAAAATTATAAATCGGCTATGGTTGCCTTTACCAATTTTATTAATGAGTATCCCGGTTCTCCCTTCAGGGAAGTTGCTTTTTATTACCGGTTTGACTCCGCCTATCAATTGGCGATCAACAGCTACCAGCAGTTAATGGCAGAGCGATTGAATACGGCTAAAGGTTATTACAACAGTTATCAAAAATATTATCCGGAAGGAAGCGCTTATTACGACGTGATACAAACTTCTAACAAGGATTTAGAATCTAGACTACAAAATTTTTAATTACTACCTATTATGGATTTGAAAAAGATCAATGCACCGATAAACACTACCACAATCGACAAGAATTTGGTGGATGCCCCAACAGGCAATATTTATGAGGCGATATCAATAATCTCGAAGCGGGCAAACCAGATCAATGGCGAAATCAAAAGAGAGCTTTTGGAAAAACTGGATGAATTTGCCACTTACAACGATAGTTTGGATGAGGTTTTTGAAAACAAAGAACAAATTGAAGTTTCAAAATTCTACGAAAAATTACCTAAACCACACTCTTTGGCAGTTCAGGAATGGTTAGAAGATAAAATTTATTATCGCGATACCAAGGAGACTACAGAAGAAAACTAATATAATGAGTGTTCTGGAGGACAAAAAAATACTATTGGGCATTTCTGCCGGTATTGCTGCCTATAAAACAGCTCCTTTAGTCAGATTATTTATTAAGGCCGGTGCTCATGTGAAAGTTATCATGACACCGGCTTCAAAAGAATTTGTCACTCCTCTTACCCTTTCCACACTTTCAAAAAACAAGGTAATTTCGTCATTCACTGATGAGGAAGATGAAAACGCCACCTGGAACAGTCATGTAGATCTCGGCCTTTGGGCCGATTTTATGCTTATTGCTCCGGCGACTGCCAATACTTTATCTAAAATGGCAACGGGAACTAGCGACAATATCCTTTTAGCTACCTACCTTTCAGCAAAATGTCCGGTTTATTTTGCTCCGGCAATGGATCTGGATATGTTCCAGCACCCGGCTACTAAAAAGAGTTTACAAACCCTTCAGTCTTATGGAAATTCTATGATCCCGGCTGAATCTGGAGAACTTGCCAGTGGGCTTTTTGGCGAAGGCAGAATGGCGGAACCGGAAAATATTCTTAG
>JBBRGD010000113.1:0-6401 GCA_038241065.1 Flavobacteriales bacterium | reverse complement strand
CATATCGAATATCCAGTGCGATATCGGGAATAAGCTCTTTTACATACCCAAAACCTTCAGGGAGTTGGTTTTTCGGATTTTTATTTGTGCTTATTAAAAATGTCAGGATCAATAAAATTGATAAATATTTCATGTGATACATTTGAGGTACAAAACTAAAAAAACCGCCGATAGGGGCGGTTTAATATATAGAATAAAAGTGATTATTTCTTATCTTCTGTCGCTTCCTTGCCATCTTCCACTTTTTCCTGAACTTCTTCTTTCACCTTTTTGGCGCCTTCTTCAATTTTCTCCCCGGCTTTTTTAACATTGGTCTCAATATCTTCGCCAATTGCTTCTACCGCTTCTTTACTTTTTTCCTGAGTGGTCTCCCTGCAGGAATAGAGTGAAGTTGTTATTCCGGCTATCATCAACAATAAAAATAATTTTTTCATAATTTTGGTTTATTTAGATAAGTCAAAAAAAAAGCCATCACAATTGAGATTGGATGGCTTTTCAGAATATTAATGTAGACGACTATTGTTGGTCAGCATCAACATCATCTGTTCCTTCAACTTCTGCTTCTACTTCATCTGCAGCATTTTCTACAGCATCTACAGATTCTTCAGTAGCTTCTTCCATATCGTTTCCGATTTCTTCTACCGCATCTTCTGTTTTTTCTTCTGTAGTTTCTCTACAGGAGTAGATAGATAAAGTGAAAACTGCAGCCAGTAATAATAATGATAATTTTTTCATTGTAAAATATGTTTAATTAGTTGAACAGCAAATTTAAACTAATTTTTAAATTTGCAAAGAACTCTTTTCATTTTAATGAGTTTATTGGATTTTTAGTAAATATTTCTGGTGGAATCTCAATCATTTTTCTTATTTTCCAACATCTGTCTATTGATTAGTTTTATGTTTTTAATTCTTTCTTTTCTTCCAGGTTTTTCATTTTTTCTATTCTGTGACCGGTTGCCGGGTTTTCTTCAGAAAACCGTGGATCGGTGATGTAAGCTTCTTTTCTCATTTTGCTGATTTCAATACTCAAAAAATCAAATTCTTCTGTCACTTTTCCAAAGAGGGCATACACCCCAAGCCCCCTAAACCTATATTTTTCTGCTACCGGCGGAAATAAGACAGTGTCAAAAAAATGACCGTACTTATCTGTAAACGTAGCGAAATTCATGCGTTGTCCCTTGGCGGTCCGGGTGTTCTTAACGTTTACCAGATAGCCGTAGATCAGGATATTTTTGTTAAGAAAGTCTTTTAGGTCTTTCTGGCCGTAAGAAGTTCTTGGCTCGTCTTTTAATAATTTAAAATGACTGCAAAGCGGAAACCCCAGCAATTCAATTTGCTCAAAAGCGGCTTCCATTTGCGTGGTGTGCAAGTCCGGGAGTGTGAATTTTTTATATTTCTGAATAAAAAGCGCCAATTGATCTGGTTTTCTGGTGGTTTTCGCGAGTTTAAAATGCGCTTCCCACAGCAATTTGTACTTGTCGATCCCGGTAAATCTGAAGGCATTGATCCTAATGAGAATGCTTATTTGTTCTATGCTGATAGTTACCCTGTTTATAAAATCTTCAAAAGATCTAAATCGGCCTTGAAAATTCCGGTTTTCTATAATGCGTTGGGCAGTACGCTGCTCTAACTCTTTTAAATGACCAAAGCCCAGGTAAATATGATTTCCTTTTATGGTGTTATGGAAATCACCTTTATTAATACAGGGGGGTTCTATGATGGCACCGCACATTTTAGCCTCGTGCACATAGAGTTCGGGAGAGTAAAACCCGCCGCCGTTGTTGAGGGTGGCCACCATATATTCCAGCGGATAGTAAGTTTTTAAAAACAAACTCTGGTAACTTTCCACCGCATAACTGGCCGAGTGACCTTTTGCAAAGGCATAGCCGGCAAAGCTTTTAATTTGCTCCCACACCTCAAAAATCGTTTTTTCTTCAATCTTTTTCTCCCGGCAGTTGGCTATAAATTTTTCCTCTACCTGCGCAAATTCTTCTCTGGAGCGGAATTTTCCGCTCATTCCGCGGCGTAATACATCGGCTTCTCCCAGGCTGAGTCCGGCAAAATAATGGGCAACTTTTATCACATCTTCCTGATATACCATAATTCCGTAAGTATCCGGCATAATTTTGACCAGTTCCGGATGTGCATTGACTCTGCGTTCAGGATAGCGGTGGCGCAGGATGTATTCCCGCATCATTCCGCTTTTTGACACGCCGGGGCGAATAATAGAACTGGCTGCCACCAATCCCAGATAAGTATCGGTTTGCAGTTTTTTTAGCAGCATCCGCATCCCGGGGGATTCCACGTAAAAACAGCCTATACACAGCCCTTCTTTTATAAGATCGTTTATTTTGGGATCCTGTTTAAATTTATTGACATCGTGAATGTCAAATGCCGGGGCATCCGGTTGGTTTTGTGCTATAATATCCAGGGAATCGCGTATTTTTCCCAGGCCGCGTTGTGAAAGGATATCAAATTTGTACAAACCCACGTCTTCGGCAATAATCATATCAAATTGTACGGTGGGAAATCCCTTTGGAGGCAGGTCCAAAGCCGAGAAACAGGTGAGGGGTTTGTTTGAAATTAAAATTCCGCCGGCGTGAATACTCAGGTAATTTGGCATTCCCTGAATCAGATTGCCGTATTTCAACACAATTTTATGTGTGTTGTCCAAATCTTTTTCGTGAATATAGCCTCCGCCTAATTTATCTATATCATCTTTTGGCAAACCGAAAACTTTTCCCAGTTCCCTGATAACCGCCTTATATTGAAAGGTGTTGTAGGTAGCCAGCAATGCGGTGTGCTCAAATTCTTCAAAAATAAAACGCGTGATGTCTTCGCGGTTGTTCCAGGAAAAATCAATGTCAAAATCGGGCGGACTGGTGCGAAATTCATTGATAAACCGCTCAAAATACAAATCGAGTTCAATGGGATCCACCTCGGTGATTTGCAGTAAATAGGCCACAATACTGTTTGCTCCACTGCCCCGGCCTACATAAAAATAACCTTTCTCCCGGGCGTATTCGCAAATGCGCCAATTGATTAAAAAATAAGAGACAAAATTCAGGTTTTTGATCACTTTTAATTCTGAAGTCATCCGCGCGTAAGCATTTTCTGCGGCTCTTGGATAGCGAAGGGCCAGGCCTTTCTGGCACAATTCCTCCAGCAGTTTTTCGTCTTCTTCTCTACTTCCTTTAAAGATCTGCTGATTTTGCGGTTTTCTTTCTACTGAAAAGTCGAAGTGAATGCTGCATTGATCCAACAGGTTCTGAGTATTATTCAGAATAAAACTGAAATCTTCAAATTTATTCTGAAGGCTTTTCAAAGGAAGCATTTGCTCATCTGGCGCTGCCTGCTCTTCCGGTGGAAGTTTGCTTAAAAGAGTGTTGTTGTCTATGGCGCGCAACAGCCGGTGAGCATTGAAATCCCGTTTATTTCTGAATGTAACCGGCTGCAATACCACCAGTTTTGTAGTTAATTCCCTAAGTTTTGAAAACCGGATTTTCCTCAATTCATTTGCCGAAACCCCGATAAACTCATGAGGCTGGAATTGGGTAATTTCAGAAACCATCACTTTTTCAAAGGGATAAATTACAAATGCATTTTTAAATTGTGGAGCTCTCTCGGGAAGAGGTAATTTTTTCTGGAGATGTTGGGAAAGAAACTCGTTCAATTCCCTGAAACCTTCATTGTTTTTCGCGATCCCAACAAATTGTTGTTGCGCCCCGTTCCTGAAATCTATTCCCAGTACCGGTTCTATATTATATTCCGCAGCTTTCCTGACAAAATTTAAACAGCCTGAGGTATTGTTGATATCTGTAAGCACCAGTTTTTTAACATCGTTTTCCCGGGCCAGTTCCAGCAATTCAATTTCTGAAAAAGTGCCAAACCGAAGGCTGTAATATGTGTGGTTGTTGAGGTACACGGGCTTATTGAGTAATTAGTATTGAGTATTAAGTATTGAGATGTTAGATTGTAGATGTGAGATATGAGTATTGAGTAATTAGAATTGAGTATTGAGATGTTGAGTGTTAATAGAGTTATTTTGTTTACGGTTTTTTATTTTTTTGAATTTTGAATTTTGAATTTATTTTTTGTCTTATCTCTTACTTCTTGGTTCTTATTTTTTTATCTAAATTCTCATATCTAAAATTTCACATCTCTATCACTGTTTCCTGTGTGCAAGCACCACCGGTGGTTCTCCGTTAAATGGATTGGTAATTCGGCCGATGGTTTTTGCTCCCAGGGAAGCTGCCCGCAGCACACTCCGGTCTCCGTAACGATTCCGGATCTTATCCATCGCGCTGTATAAATGCAGCACTTCTTCATTGTCATCAAACAAATTGATCTGGTAATTCCCACCAGCCAGATGGCTGAACCGGATCCCTATTAATCGTACCAGCAACCTGCGGTTATATAATTTTTTAAACAACTCCTGGATTTGCGGGATCAGGATATGATCGGCACTGGTATATGGGATTTTAAGTTGTTTGGTGTAAGTGTTGAAATCGGAATAGCGAATCTTCACCGAGATGCAGGAAGTGAGTTTGTCGCCACGGCGCAGCTGGTAAGCCATATTTTCAGTCATGGCGATTAGAATCGCCTGTAATCTTTGCACATCTATGGTGTCGCGGTCAAAAGTGCGCTCGGTAGAGATCGATTTTCTTTCAGAATAGGGGATTATAGGGCTGTTGTCTATGCCCTGTGATTTATGCCAGATAGAAGTTCCGTTGGCTCCCAGTACTTTTTGGATCATTTCCAGCGGCATTTCCTGAATGGTCTTAATTTGGCGCACGCCTAGATTCCTGAGGATTTGATAGGTTTTATCTCCCACCATCGGGATTTTTTTGACCGATAGCGGCGCCAGAAATTCCTTTTCAAATCCCGAATCTATCTTTAACTGATTGTTGGGCTTGGCTTCATTAGTGGCAATTTTTGAAACTACTTTATTCACCGAAAGGCCAAAGGAAATAGGCAATCCTGTTTCCCGAATAATCCTTTTGCGCAATTCCGAAGCGTATTTATAGCAACCAAAAAACCGGTCCATCCCCGTAAGATCGGCGTAAAATTCATCAATGCTAGATTTCTCAAAAAGAGGGACATCGGCCTTAATGATATCGGTTACCTCTTTTGAATATTTGGTATAAGTGCCTGCATTTCCCCTAATTATGATGGCCTCGGGACAAAGCTGCCGGGCCATTTTCATGGACATCCCGGAATGCACTCCAAAAGCACGGGTTTCATAACTGCAAGCGGCTACCACCCCGCGATCGCTGGTGCCACCCACTAATAACGGACGATTTTGAAGGCGCGCGTCCATCAGCCGTTCCACAGAAACGTAGAAGGTATCAAGATCCAGATGTAGCACTGTTTTTGTCATAATCAATTTATAATTCACTCTTTTTTTTTACTTTCACATTCAAATTTTTGAATTTTAAATTTTAAACTTTGAATTTTTTTTAGCTAGGAATATTTACAAAATTATGGAATTATTCCATTAAATAGGAAATAATCCAAACTTAAATTTGGACTTATTCCAAAAAAAGTTATATTTGTGTATGGGAAAAGATATAACACTCGAGATCAGGCGATTCAAAGAAATTCGCGATGACCATAATTTTACGCAGGCGGAGTTTGCCGACCTGTTAGGTATTAAGAATTCCACTTCCGATATAGAGCGTGGCCGCACAAAATTATCGGGCAAACTAGTATCAGAATTATTGAGGCAATTTGGGGTAAATCCCTTATGGTTATTTGGCGAGAGCAGCCAGAAACACCTTTCTGTAAACAAAAGAGATGTTAGCCCTAAAGTAGTGACCGTGAATAGTGGGGAGCAGGAAAATATCGTGCTGGTAAACCAAAAGGCCGCGGCGGGTTATCCTCAAAACGTTCAGGATGTTGGATGGTACCAGCAATTGCCGGCTTTTGATATTCCATTGCCGGAATACAGGAATGCCACGTATCGCGGTTTCCAGGTAGAAGGTGATAGCATGATGCCAAATTTACTTCCGGGGGAATGGGTGTTGGGAAAAGCCGTTCCAAGTATAGGAGAGGTAAGCAACAGTAAAATTTATGTGGCCGTGTTGTATGACTCTGTATTGGTAAAAAAGATCCAAAAGCTGGACGATCCATATAAAATATTGCTGCTCTCAATAAATGAAGAATATGTGCCACTGGAAGTTCTGATAAGCGATATCCAGGAACTTTGGCAGGTAAACAGCAAACTCACCTTTAGTGTGGATGCTACCTCAGAAACCGGGTTGCTAAGGCAACTTCAGCAATCCATGGACGAACTTAAAAGCGAATTTAAAACCTTTAAACAATAAAAAGATCCATCCCGGTTATGGATGGATCTTTTAAGGGTATCTCTAAAAACCGGTTAATTTCCCTCAGGTGATTTT
>JBBRGD010000112.1:0-6418 GCA_038241065.1 Flavobacteriales bacterium | reverse complement strand
TCGGTGATCCAGGTGCCAGCCTGACCATGTCGCCAGATGTTGGCACAATTTTCAATAACGGCTTTAAAATCCCGGTTAAAAGTCACTTCAAAAGCATTGTTCAGAATCAACTTTTTCATACTTTTTGAGACTTTCAATTTTGAGGGGGAAAGCACCATCCTGGGATCTGGACTCCACCATAAAACGGGTTGTGAAGCATCATACCATGGAAAAATCCCGTGGTTGTAAGCGTCTATTAATCGTTCTACAGACAATTCTCCTCCAATGGCAAGCAGGCCGTCGTCATCAGCAGTTACTACCGGAGGGAACTTTTGGTATGAACTGAATTTATCCACTTTTGAATTTTGTTAGAAAATAAAAATAAGTAAAGCCGGAAATGGAAAAAAGCTTAGCCTCATTTTATTGACGCTAAGCTTTTTATGGATTTTTTACTCCTCTTCCAGAAGAGAATAAGCCTTTCTTTTAAAACGGAAGATCGTCAAAATCTTCATCGTTTAAATCTTTTGCAGGCTCAAATTGATCTGCCGGTGGCGCTACATTAGACGCCCCGGGATTTCCTGCGGCCTCTAAATTTTCAATTCTCCAACCCTGAATAGAGTTAAAATATTTTGCTTCTCCTTGAGGATTTACCCATTCGCGGCCCTTAATATTCACCCCGATCTTTACAGGCTGACCAACCTTAAAATTATCCAATAGATCTGTTTTGTCCTGAACAAACTCGACCATAATATGTTGTGGATATTGTTCTTCTGTGGTCAATACCAATTCCCTTTTTTTAAACCCATTGGCCCCAAAAGTTTGGGTTTCTCCAATTAATTTAATCTTTCCTTGTACTTCCATTTTAATGTTTTTTTGCTAATAATAATTTCCAGGCTTTTACTGGTTCTTCCTTTTCTAAATATAATTGTGCTTGTAAATGAATTTTATCTAAATCTCCGGTTTTCAATATTTCTAAAGTACCTGGTTCCTGCCGTAAAAATAGGTTAATTTCTTCTTCTGAAGGCAAAATCTCCACATTACCCAATTTCCCAAAATCATTGCCGGTTAAAATCTTGCTATTCCTGATTTCATGCGGAATTTCATCCACCCCAATTCCAATTGACGAAAGGGGCTTTGGGACTTCAAACATCCCCATTTTCGCACGAGTATACCAATTGCCTCCCATCCTGGCAACCTGATCTATTTTATGCTGATCAATATGTCCGTCTTTATCTAAAACAGCTTCATCAATATGCATTTTTACTACCTCGCAAATCACAAGGTTTCCTGCCCCGCCTTCATTCCCCAATTCCACAACCTCCAGAATCTTACACTCAAATTGAACCGGAGATTCAGCCACCCGGAATGGTTTCACCACATCTGATTTAAGCATCGTAAAACCTGCTTTTACAAACTCGTTCACTCCTTCAGCATATTCGGTACTGGAAAGGGACATTTGCTGAACCATTTTGAAATTTACAATATTTATCACAACTTCCTTCGTCGCTTTTGCATTTAAATAGGTATGCTTTACAGTATTATCCCGTCCTCTTCTGGCAGGAGAAAAGATCAAAATTGGTGGATTTGCGCTAAAAACATTGAAAAAACTAAAGGGAGACAAATTGGGTTTTCCGTTTATGTCTACCGTACTTGCAAAAGCTATAGGTCTTGGCCCAACAGCACCCAACAAATACTGATGCAGTTTTCCCGTACTAATTTCATTTGGATCAATAGATAACATTGCGCAATTTTTGACAAAGGTAACAAATAGCCTTAGGAATGAAAAACCCGATCACAACAATAATATTAACATAAAACGGTTATCTTTAAATCTTCCTTAAACTGGTTTCATGATATTTACAGACGAACGAAACTTTGCCCGTTGGTTTATTATAATTTCTTCTTTGCTAATTGTAGGACTTATTTTATGGAATACCTCCATTTTTTTTGAACGCCTAAAACTGGATGAGCGGGAAAAAATGGAAATTTGGGCTTCCGCACAAGCTTTTCTCGACAAAGCCGATGAAGATACGGACATTGCGCTTACCCTACAGATCTTAAACAAAAACACAAGCATTCCTACCATATGGGTAGATGAAACCGGAAAAATTATCGACGGGATGAATATTGCTCCTGAAACCCGAAGTAGCCCTGAAAAACTCCGGGATTACCTCAACCTGCTGAAGGAAGAAAATGAACCTATAGAAATGGTCCTTGGAAAAAATCAGGTCCACAAAATATATTACGGTGATTCCCCTTTGCTTACCAAAATTAAGTTTTATCCTATCGGCTTGCTGTTGATTATATTTCTGTTTATTGGCGTGGTATATTTTTTCTATACAACCACAAAATCCAGTGAACAAAACAAGCTTTGGGCCGGAATGGCAAAAGAAACGGCACATCAAATTGGGACTCCGCTATCTTCCTTAATTGGTTGGACAGAAATTCTGAAAGAAGAGAATGTGAATAAATCCTATATTTCAGAAATTGAAAAGGATATTGAACGCCTTCTCACTATAACCGATCGATTTTCCAAAATAGGCTCTGCTCCCATCTTGTCCAAAACCGAGATCATTCGGGCTACCAAAGAGAGTTTTACATATTTAAAATCCCGCAGTTCAGACCTCATTGAATTTCAGATTTCAACCCCATATTCCCCTATTTATGTCAATTTAAATGAAACCCTTTACAGCTGGACCATAGAGAACCTGGTGAAAAATGCAATGGATGCGATGCGTGGCAAAGGGAAATTGAGTATTGAAATTAAACAGGATTCAAATTGGGTGTTCATCTATATTAAAGATAACGGGAAAGGCATTTCAAAAAGCAAGCATAACCTGATATTTGAGCCGGGATACACCTCAAAAAAGCGTGGTTGGGGCCTTGGGTTATCCCTAGCAAAAAGAATCATAGAAGAATACCACAAGGGAAAAATCAGGGTGTTTCATAGTGAAATAAATAAGGGCACTACTTTTCAAATCGCTTTGAAAAAGTTTAATACCTACTCATAATCTCTCTTAGATCTTCCGGAATGTCATAGGTGGTTTGGGAATTGAAATCAAAACAAACTGCAACATCCCTTCCTTGTGCACAAAGTTCATTATTTTCATTCAAAATAATGTGATCTATTCCAAAACTGGAATTTTTAAGATACGCCAGCTTTGTTTTTACAATTACAGTTCCGGGATAATAAAGGGATTTTTTGAAATCACAATGAGAAGAAACGATCATAGGTCCACGATTTGTTTGTTCATAAATTCTAGAGAGCCCTGTTTTCTCCCAAAAATTGACACGTCCGGATTGCATAAATCTCATAAACGTAAGGTTGTTTACATGTTTATACATGTCCAGATCACTCCAGTCTATTCGAAGTTCTAAACTCAGTTTAAATTCCGAAAGATCCATTACATATTAGCTTTTATCTGGTCGGCTAACATTTGCAACCTTTCTTGTGGAAAGTTAAGTTTATTGCTAAAGTCCATGTCTTTCATACTTTTTAAAGGGATAAGATGCACGTGTACGTGTGGCACTTCCAGCCCGACAACTGCCATTCCTATTCGTTTACACGGAACAGTTTTCTCCAGGGCAATGGCCACTTTTCGGGAAAATTCCATTAAGCTCGCATAAGTAGAAGGATCAAGTTCAAAGATTTTGTTAGATTCTTCCTTGGGGATACAAAGGCTGTGCCCTTCAGCATTGGGATTGATATCCAAAAATGCCAAAAACTGATCTGTTTCCGCTATTTTATATGAAGGGATTTCCCCTGTAATGATCTTTGTGAATACGCTTGCCATGTTTTGTTGATTTGTTGATTTTGTTGAATTGTTGAATCGTTGAATTGTTGAATTGTTGAATTGTTGAATCGTTGAATTGCTGAATCGTGGGTCGTCCTCAACAAAATCTTTCCTCTCTCCTCTCTCCTCTCTCTTCTTTTCTCTATTCTCTTTAAACCCCTCGTCTCCCTTTCCCCTAGTCTCCTTTTTCCACTTTTATCTTTCCTCTCTCCTCTTTTATCTAATATTTATTCTCTCCAGATTTCCAGGATTTCAAATTTCACGTTTCCGCTTGGCACAATTATTTCGGCTATATCGCCAACTTGTTTGCCCAAAAGGCCTTTCCCTATTGGAGAATCTACCGAGATTTTTCCGGTTTTTAAATCGGATTCACTTTGGGCTACCAACTTGTAGGTCACTTCCATTTTGTTGGTTAAATTTTTAATTTTAACCATAGAATGTACCAGGGCCTTGGAATCATCAAGTTGAGATTCATCAATGATACGGGCATTGGAGGCTACTTCTTCCATTTTTGCAATCCGCATTTCCAGCATGCCTTGCGCTTCTTTTGCGGCATCATATTCTGCATTCTCACTTAAATCGCCTTTATCCCTTGCTTCTGCAATTGCCTGAGAGGCTTTAGGCCGTTCAATATCCCTAAGCCTGTTAAGCTCATCTCTCAACTTTTTTAAACCTTCAGGTGAATAATAAGATACTTTGCTCATAACTTTATCGTTTAACAATTAGGGGTTGGGAAAATTAATCCATCATCCCTAATATTAACATTTAATTTGTGATTTATAAAAAACCAAAACCCTTTAGATGCTGGATTCTGGTTTAACTTAAAAGATCCTTTTTGTGTGTTTTTTAAACTCTGACTCTAATAATAAATACAAAAAATCCCATGCTGGGCGGGATTTATTGAAACAAATATAATAAATTTAAACCTTGAAAACAATTAAATTCTTTAGAGTAAAAACCTTAAAAATGATTAAAAGAATAATTTTGTCCCTGGTTCTGATGGCCGCAACTATTTCCTGTGGGACAGACGATGGAGTAAGAAATGACAACCCTTATCTGATTGATGTGAGCTTTAGGATGGACCTGAATTTGAGTTTGCCGGAATACAATAGCCTTAATTTTCCGGGGAATAGTTATCACACCAATAATTATGGGATAAACGGGGTTGTGGTCTATAATATCAACAATACCCAATATACTGCTTTTGAATTGAGCGATCCTAACCATCCGCTAACCGATTGTTCAAAATTAAGCGTGGAAGGCATTCTGGTTACCTGCAATTGTAACGATGGAAACACCTATAATATCCTAACGGGGGAGCTTACCGAAGGTTCGGGTCAATATTCCTTAAAACCCTACAGGATTAGAAGAAACGGAAATGTGTTGGAGGTTTTTAATTAATTTTTAGGGCCCTTCAAGAATAGCATCATAAAAACCTTTCCTTCTTTTTATAATTCTCAGAAAAGAAAGGTTTCTTCTGCTTTAAAATTTAAGCGTAACCCCCGCCAAAAAATTTATTCCGGCTTGAGGATAATAACCTGCTCCTTCAATGGTAGTAATAGTTCCGGGGTTTGAGAAATCGTCGTCATAGGTATAGAAATATCCATTGGACACATATTTAACATCAAAAATATTATTGACTAATCCGGAAAAAACAATCGATTTGAAAACCGGAATATTTCTCAATTCATAATAGATATTTAAATCATTTACAAAGAAACTATCCAGGATTGAGGCTTCGCTATCTATATTTCCCATGTACTGTTCCCCAACATATTTGGAAAGAAATCCAATTTGAAAATTAGGGGTAGGAAGAAATAATAACATATTAGACGCGACGATTTCCGGGGAAAATGAAATATTGGAGGTTCCTAATTTCCTTAATTCTCCATCAATGGAGGCCACAAAATCCCGGTTCTTGTTTGAACTCAGGGCTACATTTGGCATTAATTTCCATTTTTTGGATAATTGAAGTTCGGCATCTATTTCTATTCCCAACCGGTAACTGCTGCCACTTGTGGTTCTTAGCGGCGATCCTACATCATTTAATTCTCCTGAAAGCACCAACTGGTCTTTGTAATCCATATAAAAAATATTGGAATTTAGCTTTAGCTTTTCTGAAGTATAGCGCCAGCCCAACTCAAAATCGTCTAACTTTTCGGGGCTTGTAATTCCTTCTTCAAAATCGTTCCTGGCTGGTTCCCTGTGCGCTTTTCCGTAATATGCATAAAGCTGATTTGACTGGTCTATTTGAAAACTCACTCCAGCCTTTGGATTGAAAAATTTAAAATTTTCATTCACATCTATGGCTACAACATCTGAGGTGATTCCTCCTGTCTTATAGCTTATAAACCTGCCCTGAAGGTCTGCAAAAACCTGCCATTGCTCATTAATTCTATAAGTTGCTTTTGAGAAAACCGTAAATTCATCTTTTGTGGCATCACTAAAATAATACCTGTCCCTAATTTCTGAGTTGTCTGCAAATCTGGCCCAAATTACCTCTCCGTAATGGTCTCCTTTATACGTACTGAAAAATACGCCCGAATTAATTTCAAGTTGGTTATTTTTATACCTCGCGGTGGCATTTATCACATAAAAATCATTATCCAGCCAGCGGCGACGAATCAAATCTGTTCTATCTATTA
>JBBRGD010000111.1:0-6433 GCA_038241065.1 Flavobacteriales bacterium | reverse complement strand
TGCCATTCCAAAAATGGTACAACCAATAATTATGGGCCAGTCGGAGGTTGCTATTTTTTCTTTTGGTCCCCAAAAGCCAATCAGCCAAAACAAAATGGTAGCGCCAATTACCCTTAGAAGTATAAATCCAAAAGGTTCAATATAAATGGGCATCAGACCTTTTGCTATGGTATGATTAACACCATAGATAGCACTCGCGCCGGTAGCGGCCAAGATGGCCAACATTCGTTTACTCATTAATAGATCTTTTGGCAGCCTCTACCGTTTTTTTTGTGTTGCCAATAAAAATTTTGTCGTTATTGATGATCACGGGACGTTTCAGGAAAGTATAATGTTCCAGTATCAAATTTTTATAGCGCTCTTCGCTTATGTCTTCATTTTTTAAATCCCGTTCCTTAAACAATTGCGCCCTTTTACTGAATAAGGCTTCATAATTTCCTGAGAGCTCCCGAATCTCATCCAGTTGCTCTCCGGTTATTGACTCTTCTTTAATGTCCTGATGCTTAAAAGAAGAAGGGGGGTCTAATTCTTTCAGGATCCTTTTACAAGAAGTGCAGGTGGAGAGATGGTAAATTTTCTTCATAACTGAATTTTTTAAAAAAGGAAATTATTTGAAGCTGAAAGCATCGGGTTAAAAAAAACAATTTTTATTGGATTCTTAGTTTAAGTTCTGTGTGTTAAATCCAGCAAGTTATAATTCCAGTATTCATTAAAGTCTCAAAAGAACAAAAAAATTAAACTGCTTAGAGGAATTTCAAAGTAATTATTATTCCACATTTTTGCCGCAAACCTAAATATCATCAGACAAGTTTAGGAATAAAGAATGTCTCACAGCACTCCAGAAATCTATTATTCGTGCATTCGTGGCTATTTTTAAAGCTTTCCACTTCCCGACTAAAAAGCGAAAATTATGGCAATTAACTATATATTTTAGAAACTTGAATTGCAATTAAAGAATTTTAATAAATTCCTCAACATCCTTTATTGGGATTTCCACTTGAATACCTCCTTCAGCATAGGAGGTAACTTCATAAGCATTGTACCTTAGAATAATCTTATTTTTTGAAAATCCAATGTTTTTCGGCAACTGAAAGCTGTCATTTTCAAAAAACAAACCAGTACTGTTTATGGGTTGATTTTCCGGAATGTCATTTTTCTGCCTGAAAAGTTTTTCGGCATAACTTTTAAATTCATCTTCAAATATATCTTTGGTAGAAAGTTGATCTCCTGTTTTGGAATTAAAATTTAAATAACTCACGCTCGTATAGCCGTGCGCCCCGCCGGTAAAAAGTGCAAGGTCAAATTCAATGGAAATTAAACCGGGAGATCTGTGCGAAATCCTGCCTTCTACGGAAGCTTCCCATGGAATATTAAATTCAGGAAACTCTTTGGAGGAGGCTTCATAATCGTTAATAAATTTTTCTGATAAATCTTCCAGGTTATTAAAATTATTCTCCTCCTGGTAATCTATTAATTGAATAATATGTTCTTCAATCTTCCGATTGATTTTTTTACTTCGGGTTTCGGAACCAAGAGCCCAGGGAATTTGAATACTTATAAAAGTACAGTTTTCTTCCTCGGGAATGCAATTTTCTTCTGAGACTTGCTCAATAGAAAGAATTTCAAATTCCAATTCTTGTTCATCTTTTTTACATCCCACCAGCAACACAATGATTATAAAAGGTAAAAGCAGTTTTTTCACAATAGCAAAATAGTGTTAAATTAGGGATAAAGGTACACGCTATTTTGTCAATCCCCAATACGAGAAGTACATTTGCCAATCAATATTTATTATAAAATCCCGGAAGGGGAATTTATTTAAAAATGGCCGATAAAACCTTTGATATTAAAGGATTTAAATATAGACTTATAAAGCATAAACTTATGAAATGAGCATAACGGAAACACGGTACAAACACTGATGAAGATATGCGAATTACATATTACCTATAAAAAACAACAAAAATCTACATATGAAATTCAATACAAAAACTATACATGGAGGACAGCACAATGTGGATCCCGCATACGGAGCTGTAATGCCACCAATTTATCAAACCAGCACTTATAGCCAAACCACTCCGGGAGGCCATAAAGGCTATGAATATTCCAGAAGTGCAAACCCAACCAGGACAGCCTTGGAAAATGCGTTAGCCAGCATTGAAAACGGTAAATTCGGACTTGCTTTTGGATCTGGTCTTGCGGCTATTGACGCAGTGATGAAACTGTTTAAACCCGGTGATGAAATTATTTCTACCAACGATTTGTACGGAGGTTCTTATCGTCTTTTCACCAAAATTTTTGAAGGTTTAGGAATTAAATTCCATTTTATAGGAATGCAGGATGCCGAAAAAATAGAGGCGCATATCAATAAAAATACAAAGCTTATTTGGGTTGAAACCCCCACAAACCCAATGATGAATATTATTGATATTGAAGCAGTTTCAAAAATAGCCAAAAAACATAAGGTCTTGCTCGCGGTAGATAATACATTTGCCACAGCCTATTTGCAACAACCTTTGGATTTGGGTGCCGATATTGTAATGCACAGTGCTACCAAATATCTAGGCGGTCACAGTGATGTGGTAATGGGTTCTCTTGTGGTGGATAACCAGGAACTGGCAGATAAGTTATACTTTATACAAAATGCGAGTGGTGCTATTGCCGGCCCAATGGACAGTTTTCTTGTATTGAGAGGAATCAAAACCTTACATATAAGGATGCAGCGCCATTGTGAAAACGGGGAAAAAATCGGGAAATACCTGAAATCGCATCCTAAAGTGGATAAAGTGTACTGGCCGGGATTTGAGGATCATCCAAATCACGATATTGCAAAAAAACAAATGACAGGTTTTGGCGGAATGATCTCTTTTACTACTGCTGAAGGAACTGAAAAAAGCGCGGTTACTATTTTGGAAAAACTCAAGGTGTTTACCCTGGCAGAATCCCTGGGCGGAGTGGAATCCCTGGCCGGCCATCCCGCAAGTATGACTCACGCATCTATTCCGAAGGAAGAACGCGAAAAAACAGGAGTTGTAGATTCCTTAATTCGGTTAAGTGTAGGAATTGAAGATGATGAAGATTTAATTGAGGACTTAAAACAAGCTTTGGGTTAAAAACACAAAACCCTAATGTATATAAAGCTTCAGCATTGTGCTGGAGCTTTTTTTTGAACTATGCACTTTAATAATTGAGGTAATAAATGTAACCTACATTCATCCAATAAATCCAGTCGTTCGACTTGTTTTGGGGATATTTTATTTTATCGATATTTAATCCGTCTATCCAATCTGTATCATAATATTGCCATCGGGCTTCCATTGCCAGATCGCTGGAAGGACTAAGCCTGTAACGAACGCCAATACTGGCTGCAATTGCCAGGGCAGAGCCGTTTTCCAAGTTAATTCCCCCTCTAAAAGTGGGGAAAACGTTGCCATCATCGCTCAACGGCCCAAAATCGGAATAAGCTTCGGGTTGGTAATTGACAAAATGAATCCCAAGACTTGCAAAAGGGGAAAACAAATAGCCATAAGACTTAAAGTCACGAATGCTTATAGGATAATATTCCAGATGTGTGCCAATTTCGAATGTTTGTGTTTCCCCGTGCATGGCTTGTAACAATTTTCCTCCATCGGTGTTTTTTGAAGCTACTGGCCCATAATGCTCTAATTTGGTATAAAAATAATCTATTTCCGTTCGAATTTTAAAATGATCGTTAAAATATTTGTCAGAAGTATAGCAGTTGCACTCTGCTTTGTAGGCAAAATTCATATAATGAACCAGGCCTATTCCAAATCCGGAGTTTTTTACGTTATTATCAATTTCCCAGCGTTCTCCATAATCTGTAAAAAAGGAAGCTGGACCCACCAATACTCCAATTTCGTGAGAAATCCCGAGTTGGGCAAAACTGCTTTCCTTTGTAAAGAGACAGAGCAATAAAATAAGTAAAAGCACTCGGGATTTCCCCATACACCACAAGTTAATAGAAACCAAATATATAAAATTGAAGTTAACCAATTTAAAACAAATTTAGCATCAGAAAAAGAAAACTAAAAACAGGAATTTATAAGCAAGGAAATAAGGTAATAAGAGTGTGTACTTGTGATATTACTTTTATATTTGTAATGATTAAAACTTTTTTTAATTCATTACAAATATTTAGCATTGTAATATGGAGCAAAATGTAAAAAATTTTTTGGACATGGTTTCTATCAGAAACCAGAATGAGCCAGAATTCATGCAGGCTGTGCATGAGGTTGCCGAAACGGTAATCCCGTTTATTGAAAAAAACAAAAAATATCAAAATGCTATGCTCCTGGAGCGTATGGTAGAACCTGAGAGAGTGATCATGTTTAGGGTGACATGGATTGATGACAAGGGAAAAACCCAAATCAACCGCGGATTTAGAATCCAAATGAACTCTGCAATTGGGCCTTATAAAGGAGGTTTGCGTTTTCACCCGACAGTGAATTTAAGTGTGTTAAAATTCCTCGCTTTTGAACAGGTATTTAAAAATAGTTTGACCACATTGCCAATGGGTGGCGGAAAAGGAGGATCTGATTTTGATCCAAAAGGAAAATCGGATATTGAGGTGATGCATTTTTGCCAGAGTTTTATGACTGAATTGCAACGCCATATTGGTGCCGATACCGATGTGCCTGCGGGGGATATTGGAGTTGGTGGTCGTGAAATTGGATTTTTATTTGGTCAGTACAAGCGCCTTAAAAATGAATTCACCGGTATTTTAACCGGGAAAGGACTTTCTTACGGTGGGTCATTAATTCGCCCTGAAGCTACCGGTTATGGGAATGTTTACTTTTCACAAAACATGCTACAGCTTAAAGGAGATAGTTTTGGAGGTAAAACGGTAGTAATTTCCGGCTCCGGGAATGTGGCCCAGTATGCAGTTGAGAAAGCTACTCAACTTGGAGCGAAGGTGATCACAATGTCAGACTCTAGTGGTTATATCCTTGATGAAGCCGGAATTGATGGGGAAAAACTGGCTTTTATCATGGAGCTAAAGAATGTAAAACGCGGAAGGATCAGCGAATATGTAAAACAATATACTTCAGCTAAATATTTTGAAGGAGCAACTCCATGGGCTACCAAATGTGATATTGCCATGCCTTGTGCTACTCAAAATGAGCTAAAAGAGAGCGATGCCAAAACATTGATAAAAAACGGTTGTATTTGTGTTGGGGAAGGCGCTAATATGCCTTGTACTCCTGAAGCTATTGAGGTATTTCAAAAGGCGAAAATTCTTTTTTCACCTGGAAAAGCTTCCAATGCTGGGGGTGTGGCAACCTCAGGTCTTGAAATGTCTCAAAACTCGCTGAGGTACAGCTGGAGCACAGAAAAAGTGGATGGAAAACTTCTTGAGATCATGAAAGATATTCATGAAAAATGTGTTGAATACGGCACTGAAAGTGGTGGCTATGTAGATTACGTTAAAGGAGCCAATATAGCAGGATTTGTTAAAGTTGCAGATGCTATGCTTTCGCAGGGAGTTGTATAAACCTTACACTAATTTTTCCAAGATCCTAAACTTTGGAAAAATTTTAAATAGTTTCAAAGCCGCTCTGGGAGCGGCTTTTTTACTTAACTTCAGATAAAATTTTCTATATGCTGGTCCATACCAACGCCATTGTTATAAGCGCTTTAAAATATGCCGAAGCAGATTTGATCGTGAAATGCTATACCCAAAAAACCGGTCTAAAATCTTATATGTTACGCGGAATATTAAAATCGAAGCGGGGAAAATTTAAAGCGTCACTTTTTCAACCTCTAACGCAATTGGAACTGGAGGCGAAACATAAAGATAAAGGCGGTCTGGAATATTTGCAGGAAGCAAAAATTTTAATTCCCTATAAAACCCTGCACACCCAGGTGGTAAAATCGGCCATGGTGTTGTTTATTTCTGAAATATTGCGAAATTCCATTCAGGAAGAAGAGCAAAATGAAAGTTTATATGAGTATTTGGAAAACTCCCTGAATTGGCTGGATAACAATCAGAATATAGCAAATTTTCACCTGTTGTTTTTGCTGAAGCTCACCATTTATCTTGGGTTTTATCCCGATGATGAAAATATGGAATTCAACTATTTTAGTTTACTGGAAGGCGTTTTTTGTGATTCAAAGGTTAATGATTACTGCATAGAAGGCACAAACCTTACGCTTTTAAAGCAATTATTGGGCACAAATTTTGATGAATTGAAATTGTTAAAATTAAATCAAATCCATCGATCAAATTTTCTGGGTATGTTGCTTGATTATTACCAGTTGCATATAGATGCTTTTAAAAAACCCAAATCGCTTTCGGTACTCAATGAAATTTTCAATTAATGCGATCTATTTTTTTAGTTACTTCCTTCTTTTTTTTATTCAAAAGCCTTCAAGCGCAGGAAATAACAGTTTTATCAAGGGAATTGGGTAC
>JBBRGD010000110.1:0-6452 GCA_038241065.1 Flavobacteriales bacterium | reverse complement strand
ATAAAATTGAAGAAAATGGTTAAGAAGGTTTTTGACGGTTCACCTTTTTCTCGCCACGCATCTTTTTCTCCCGCAAACGTTTAAATTTTGAAGCCTTTGTAGGTCTCGTCTTTTTACGTGGTTTTGGTTTTTTAATGGCGTTGTTAATTATATCCAGTAAGCGTTCAATTCCCGATTCCTTGTTTTGGTGCTGACTTCTGGAATCGCTGCTCTCTACAATTAACACCGCATTTGTGGTTAACCGGGACTCTAATTTTTTAAGGATCCTCATTTTTTCCTCCACAGTGAGTGCCTGAGAATTTGTGACATCAAACTGAAGAACTACTTTTGACGCCGTTTTATTTACATGTTGCCCGCCGGGACCCGAACTCCGGATGGCTTTCCAGGTTAATTCCTGCTTAATTGCTTCAAAATCGGCCATAATTTAAGTTGGCTGATGGCTGGGTTTCAACAAATCCATTAGCGTTTTTACCGGGTTAAATGTGCTCAAAGGAACTTCTACAAAAACGCTGTTCCATTTTGCCATGGCCCCATTCCATAATCCGGGAAGTTCCAGCGCTTTTATCGCTTTCCCGTCAATTGTTTTTGAGGTAATGAAACAAGTTTCGGGATCTACAAATTCAGTTAAATCAAATGCTTCTCCCTTGTAGTTTCTCAATCCGCATACAAGATCTACCGGATTAAAATGTGTTGAGTTGTTGGCTATCTGCTTTTGCAACGGATCATTTTGATCAACCTGAGCGCTTTCAATAATCTGGATAGAATGTTCTCCGTTTTTCATTTTTAGCAGAAAAGGTCCCCCACCAGGTTCGCCTTCATTTTTTACCATTCCGCAGATACGCAGAGGGCGATTTAAACGGAATTTTAGCTGCTCAATTTTATTTTCTTCTGAAAGATCATCAAAATCTTCCGGGAAGGTGTAAAACAATTCGTTCTCGATAAATTGAAGAATTCCCTGTTTATTTTTTTCTGAAGGTTTTTGGGTTTCCAGACTGTTGAGATAAGAAAAACACTGTTCCTGAACTTTTAAAAGCTTGCCTGCCAGCATTTTTTTATATTCTGCAACTTCATCCAATTTTGAAGCCACCACAACATTGTCTATATTTTTTATAAAAACCAGATGTGCTTTTTGATTGTTCAGATTTTCAATAAGAGCTCCATGTCCGCCCGGCCTAAAATACAACTCCCCATTTTTTGTCCGGAAAGGCTCGTTATTTAAATCTACAGCAATTGTATCGGTTTTAGGATCCTGAAATGAATAGGTAACTTTAAATTTAACCCCGGTTTTCTTAATAACCCTGGATTCAATATCTTCAAATTCCGCCTCAAATTTTTGCTTATGTTCTTCAGAAACCGTAAAATGCAATTTGGCTTTTCCGTTTGCTTCAGCATATTTTGCAGCCTCATAAAAATGTTCTTCAAAAGCGGTCGCGACATAATTTTTATAATCATGAAAAGGCACCAACCCCTTTGGATAATTGCTTAAACCAAGGCCATGTGAGTATAAAATAGTTTGCACCAACAATAATTTTCGGGAATGCCTATTAAGTTCGTCAAATCCAGGTTGATTTTCCCTGGCATTATTTAGAGCCCGGTTATAAAATGGAAGTTTTTCTATATTATCAAAAAACAGTTTTAAGTTTTTATTATTGGTTCTTTTAAGATATTCCGGGAGGGATTCTGTTTTAGGTTTAAATTCCTGAAGAAAAACTTGCAGATCCTGAAACATCCTTGTGGCAGCACCGGAAGCAGGTATAAATTTGAGAATTTCAAGTTGATCTTTTTGCTTTTCGTAATATGAGATGTACTCGTATTTTTCCTGTTCGGAATAAAAGAATATTCCATCCCAAACCGTTGCGGCCGCCTGAATATCAAGGGCTACATTTCCGCATTTAAAAATTTCAATTTGATCCTCTACCTTTTCAACACTCAGGCCTTTCTCCTCTATTTGCTGTATATCTTTCTGACTAAAATTCAATTTTTTGGATTTAATAGTTGGTTAATTGCTGAAACTGCGGTATTAAAACGTTCATTCTCATCACCGCTTAATACTATGAAATGACGATTATGATGCAGTAGGGTGCTTTTAAATTTTTTGAACATGACCTCCCTGTCATGAGGTTTATCTCTTAGATCGTCCGGAGTCCAGGGAGTATCAATATTAGTTAAAAAGTATATATCATACCTATTGTTTAACGCATGTTTAAGAAGATCTGGGTTGCAATAACCGTGATAATAGGCTTCAGAATAGACTTTAAGTTGGAGTAAATTTGTATCACAAAACAATACTTTATTGGCCAATTTCGCCAATTTGTTTTCGCGCCGCATCTGGCCTTTTGCGATAGGAATTAAATCGGAGGGCTGACAGGTTTCCTTTTTATCATCCCACTTTTTCTGAAGATAATCCCGCATGTATTCCGGAACCCACTCTGTTTTAAAATGATGTGCAAGCCTTTCTGCCAGGGTAGTTTTCCCTGTAGATTCCGGGCCAAAAAGCGCTACTTTAAAGCAGGCTGAAGATTCTTGTGTAAGCTTTTCTTCCATGCGATATAGCCATATACGGCAATAATTGTAAATAATAAATACTGAAAACTGGTAAGGGTAAGCCCTTTATAAAAATAAAGTGGCACCGAAATAAGATCTCCAATGATCCAATAAATCCAATTCTCAATTTTTTTGCGAGCCATTAACCACATTCCCACAAAGAAAATCGCCGTAGTGAAAGTATCCACATAAGCCATCCAATTGGTCCATTTATCAAATAATTCATATACTGAATATACAAAAACCAGGGTACCTAAAAAAATCAGAGCAGCCAGCGTATGCTCCTTTTTCGTCATATAAGTAATGGGCGTAAAATGCACCGCATCTACTTTTCTGGTCCAGATATACCAGCCGTAAATACTCATAGAAAAATAGTAGGCATTAATCATCATATCACCCAAAAGCCCCCACTGCCAAAGCAAATACACAAAAATGAGGGTGCTTATAATTCCGGTGGGATACACCAGGATGTTTTCCTGTTTGGCATACCAAACCGACAAAAATCCAAAAATTACTGCAATTATCTCCAGAATTATAAAAAGAGTTCTATACCCGTAATACTGCTCAAAAAAGAAATCAAAAATCGGCTGCATAATCGCTTCGATCAGATTTCACAATTTTTACATGGATTAATCCTCGATCAATGGCTTCAAAAGCTGTTTTTATTTCCCCGGTAAGCAATTGCATCACCTGGTCATAATCACCATATACCTGGGTGCTTAAAGGATTTTCTTTTACGGTTAATCCGGAATTCCTGAGTTGTTTAATAAAATTGATGATGGCCGGTTCATAATTATCTTGAATTGGCGTAAGGGTAAGTTCTACTGAAATTTTCATTGTATAATTGTTTTAGCCACTAATCTGCCTTTGCCTGAAGGCAGGGTGCACTCATGTTTTATTTATTTTCAAAGTTAGGTATAATTTAAAAGTTAGCACCGTTACATTTCTTGTATTGTCATTCTCAACCAGCATTTCCCCTTTCTTTTCACTCAGAAAGACTGTTATAATATTGAATTGTTTATTCGTTGATTTGTGTAATTGTTTAGTTTGAACCTGCTGAACGAGGTTCGGGAAGAGGAAGAATCCCAACAGTGAGTTTTTCCTTGATGAGTTATACGATTGGGCTAAAGTGTTAAAAACATAATTCGTTCAAAGAGTACGCGGGATTCTTCACTGCGTTCAGAATGACATGCCAGGTAGTTTTTGTGATTCTCCACGGGCCATTTTTTAATGTTGATTTGTGTAATTGTTTAGTTTGAACCTTCTGAACAAGGTTCGGGGCGAGAAAGATTCCCAACAGTAATTGCGTGGGTATGTGTTACAAAGTTTGGTATAAGAAAAGTAGATCAGGTGGAAAGAGATGTCCTTTCCTTCGACCCACAAGCTAAATCTTTTACATTTTGTTTTTATCTTATTTTTCTTAAAGCCAATTCAAAAGATTTGGCGATCTGGCAAATACAACCACACCTCCCGGTTTAGTAATTACTCACCGTTATTTTTTTATACGTTACCCTTAATGCTTTCCGCAAGTGGCTCAATAATCTTGGATTAAAACCTCGGTCGGGATATTTAAATTTGCATTCAATTTTCTAATCATATCCAGGGTCAGTTTTCGTTTCTTATTCATTATTTCGCTCACTCTACTTTTAAAGCCAACCATTTCGACCAAATCCTTTTGTTTAAGTCCCATTTGTTCCATTCGGAATTTGATAGCTGAAATCGGGTCGGGCATTCCAATCGGGAATTTTTCATTCTCGTAGTTGTCAATCAAAATCGCGAGGATTTCCAGTTCATCGCCTTCTTTCGTCCCACGTTTTGCATCAAAAATCACTTCAAGTCTTTTGAGTGCTTTTTGATAGTCTTTTTCGTTTCTAACTGGTGATATGTTCATTTTAAATTTCGTTTGCGTTAATCTTGTCATATTCTGCGTGTGTTCCGATAAAACGAATCCACGCAAGTTGGTACTCAAAATTGAATTTTACAATCAGTCGGTAATCGTTGCCTTTTATGTTAAAAACAATCCGATTATCTTTTAAAATACTTGCACTTGGGTATTCATTTTTAAGTTCGTTGATGGAAGTCCAATTCGATTTCTCCGTTTCTCGATACCACGTTTTTAATTGGAGTTCACTATCCCCGTACTTTTTCCAAAAATCTCTTAGTGTTCCTCTCGAAAATATTTTCACTACATACTTGTTTGTTGCAAAGATAATAAAAAAAGTTACCAAAATGATAACTTCCTGATTTTAAATATCGCATAGGGACAACCGACAAACAGCGGGTTCAGTCAACATGGCATTCATATTAGACTGCACCGGCCACTCGAACGCTTAGTTATTAGCCACAGGCTTCTATTCGAATAATGTTCTTATTGTATTCATCGGTAGAAACATTTTTCCGCTATCAGGAAGTTTAATAAAACCATATTTGTCATAGAATCGTTCGGCATCTTCGTCAATTGGGTCGACTATAACAGCAAAGGAACCTATACTTTTAGAAATCTCGTAACTCCTTTTTAAAGCATCTATTAATAATAGTTTTCCAACTCCCTGTTTTTGAAATCTATTATCTATCGCCAATCGTCCAAGTAAAGTAGTAGGTATAGATTTATATGATTTAGGTAGTTTTTTCTGAAATTCGACAGGAATTAAGTCTTGAGCTAAACTGTTATTAGCTAAAGTGTAATAACCTTTTAATAAATCCGTTTCTTGGTCATTCAGAACGAAACAGGCGGATAATTTTCTTTTAATGTCTTGATTAGCTTGTTTATGCAAGTAATTGTCAAGCATCTCTTTTCCACAAGAAAATTCTTTTTTTCTATGATTAGAATTTAAGTTTTCTGTCAATTGGTTCATTTAGGTAAAAGAGCATTGTATTCATTTGCAGCATTAATAAGGTTTTTATTTGCTTTCGGTGAATTTGTGATTGCGTCAAAAAATATTTCACTATCTTTTTTTGACGCAATAATTTGCTCATTTTCCGATATGATTTCTTTAGCTTTTTCTTGTACCGTTAAAACGACAAAATCAGTTAAACTTCTATATCCACCTACACGTGCAGCTCTTTCAAAGAATACTTTTTGTTCTTTTGATAACCGAGTATCAAATCTCGCTTTATCATGTTTTAATTCTTTTGATGCCATAATTGAGAATATTATTTATGTCAAATGTACGTTATAAAAACGTACTAAATAGATAATCGTACGGTTAATTTCCGTAGTTACTTAAAACATTGTTGATTTTGTTTATTCGTTGAATTGTTTAATTGTTTAATTGTTTAGTTTAATCATTCTGAACGAGCAATTTCCTTTTTTTTGTCATTCTGAACGAGCTTTTGGGCGAGGAAGAATCCCGACAGTAATTGCGTGGGATTGAGGTGTGCAACTGGTATACTTTTTAAAACGCCGGGTAATAAAAAAACTGTATTTGACTTCCACTAAAAACTATCACACAAACAGACCAATCTCCACAGGGACAAACGACAAACAGCGGATACGGCATGACAGGGCGTTCAGGTTAGGCCGTGCCGGCCAAACTAATGCTTAGTTATTAGCATCTGTTTTTTATTTTATTGTTAAATCTTTGGATGTTCTTTTAAGTCTTGCTAAGCCAGTTCTGCTAGAATTACATTCAGCTCGTATTATTCGCAAACTTGCTTTTTCCTTATGGTAATTTCTAAATTGTTCAATCAAACTCTCATCTTTAAAAATTATTTGATTTTGGTCGTTTGAAGTGTATTCAATTAGATCTAATTGAAAACTATTGACTTACTTGAATCTGTCTAAAATTATCGAAAATGTATTTGGGTGTCTATGGTCAACAACTAATTCAATCCATTTTGATAGTTTGCTAGTTTCTTGACATTTTACTTGTCCTTTTATGGAGTTTTTGTCAAAATATTCTTGTTTT
>JBBRGD010000109.1:0-6455 GCA_038241065.1 Flavobacteriales bacterium | reverse complement strand
GATTGGATCCAGGAAAAAATCGTTCAAAAAAATAAAGGAACAGAGTTTTTTATTCTGCTTTTCTCATCGCTTCTAGGAATGTATTTTATGATTTCCGCCGGGGATTTTTTGATGTTTTACATAGGATTGGAATTGGCTACACTACCGGTTGCTGCATTGGCAGCTTATGAAACTTCGAAAAGAATTTCCAGTGAGGCCGGGATAAAATTCATCCTCTCTGCGGGATTTGCTTCTGGAGTCGCTTTATTCGGGATTTCATTGTTGTATGCTACCACAGGTTCCATTTATTTTAATGAAGTTATGGAAGTTATCACTTCCAACAACCTCACAATATTGGCATTTATTCTGTTTTTTACCGGGCTTTCCTTTAAAATATCCCTTGTGCCATTTCATTTTTGGACTGCCGATGTGTATGAAGGGTCGCCAATAAGTGTTGCCTCCTATTTATCTGTGATTTCAAAAGGAGCCGCTGCATTTATCTTAATGATCTTGCTGTTTACTGTTTTAAGACCAATAATGCATGTTTGGGAAAACGTCATATATGTAGTCGCAATTGCCACAATGACTATTGGTAACTTATTTGCGTTACGACAAAAAAATATGAAACGCTTTCTGGCATATTCATCCATTGCCCAGGCCGGTTTTATTCTTTTAGGCCTCATTGCCGGAACACAATTGGGAGCAGCGACGGTGGTTTACTTTGTATTGATTTATATATTCTCAAATCTGGCAGCTTTTGGAGTAGTACAGGCTATTTCATTAAAAACAGGAAAGGAAAATATGGACGACTATAACGGCTTGTACAGAACCAATCCTAAACTGAGTTTAGTAATGATGCTGGCCCTATTCTCACTGGCAGGAATTCCGCCGGTGGCAGGATTCTTTGGTAAATTCTTCCTGTTCACTGCAGCCGCGAGTCAAGGTTATTATTTCCTTGTATTTATAGCCGTTGTGAATGCGACCATTTCCCTTTACTATTACTTATTGGTTATCCGGGCAATGTTCATAAGAAACAGTGACCATCCTATTCCATATTTTAAAAATAAAATCTATATGCGTTTGGGATTAATAATTACTGCGATTGGGATCCTGGTTCTTGGATTATACAGCCCGTTGTACGATTACATCTATGAATTAAGCAGCATATTCAGTTAATTAAGAATTTAGATTGTTAATTAACTTATTTTGAATCTTGAATCTTGAATTTGTTACTTTAAGAAAAAATATTATGGCATTAGAAGGAAAACATGCATTTGGAAGCATCGGGGATACACGAGTTACTTTTGTTGAAAAAAAAATTGGTGAAGACCGTAAGGATTTTTTGAAAAAATTGTTGGAACACAACGGATTTGAAGTATTGATTCAGGAAGAAAAACGAAAAACCGAAGAAGAACCTCAGCTGTATACTGTTGCAGTAACCGATATGGTCTTTAACCCCACCATTTATATTTTTGAACGCAAGTTAAGAACTTTCGATGGCAGAAAAATGACCCAGGATTACTGGTTTCAGCGTACCGAAGACACAAATCCTCAATACTGGAACAATGGAACCAAAGAAAATTAACCGGGCTTCATTTTTAAAATCTCACTAATCCTGCTTCCCCAAATTTAGATTTGCAGGATCCAAACTAAATATTTTCAATCTACCCCCAACAAAAAACTTCCCTTTTAGGGAAGTTTTTTTATTTCCGGATATTTGAAATTATCTGAATTACGGAAGCTGAGAACTAATTCCTGCCAGGAAATCCGGGAAAAGAAAACCTCCCCCCAAAAGGCATATCCATCCGATTTAAATTGAATAAAATGTATCAACTCAACAGAAATCTACAAATAGAAACCACTGATAATTTCTTGTTAAAATTCTGTTCCTCAATAATTTAAAAACTAACTTTATTAGAATAAAATAATTAACCTCCTAATATATTCAACTATTTTAGTGTTTTCAGCACTTAAAATTATCGATTTAATTCTTTTAAAAAATTACTGCCAACTAAAAACTGAGAAAGATGAATCCATTTCTAAAACATCTTTATATATTTTCCAAAAGCCTCTTTCCGTTCGCAAGGATTTCTCAACAAATGGTCTTAAAGCATCTAAGAATAAGCGATGGCTTGTCACATAAAGCCGTGTTTTCCATATCCCAGAACCGCGTTGGGTTTATGCAGTTTGGTAAGGTGGATAGCGGAATATTTCAACTTCTTATTTTCAAGAACAAAGTACAATATAATGCGATAAAACAGTATTAATAACTAATCATTCAAATAATAAATTTATGAAAACATTAAAAACAACCTTGCTTTTGGCAATATTGCTAATGCTATTGCCACGGATCTCACTCGCACAGGACAATCCAATGTATTGGATTCACGTAGATGATGTGAAACCATCTATGACTGCAGAATATGAAGCTACAATTATAGAAGCATTAGGGCTTCTCAATCAACATAATATTCAAAGTGCAGGTATGATAGTTCTTGCCACCAATGATTCTAAATACCATTTTATATCTCCTATAAAAAACCTGGGAGATATTAATTACAAGATTTGGAACGACCTGAGTGAAAAAGCGGGACAAGAAGTGGTATCAAATCTGTTCAAGAAAATGGACAAATGTTATGATAATGAAAGAGATTATGTCCTCACTTTGCGCAAAGAACTCACCTATATGCCTGATGGAATCACACAAACCCCCGAAGGCCAGAATTATCGAAAAAATTATCTTTTTTATGTTGCTCCAGGCAATCGTGCTGCGGTAAATGAAAAATTCAAAGCGGTTAAAGAAGTCTTTGAAAAAAAAGGTGCTAAAGAATATTACCGGGTTTATAAGAGCGGTTTTGGCGCAGACGGCGAACATTATTTAGTATCTATTGCTGCCAAAAATGCAATGGATTATGCAAAAACAGAGGCAGAAACTATGGATCTGCTCGGTGATGAAGGCAAAAAAGCATTGGATGAACTATTTGGCAGTTCCCTCAAATACACAGTAATAGATGGCTATATGAGGCCTGATCTTGCTTACAAGCCAAAATAATAAGATACTAACCAAATCCCCCTAATTAATTAATCCCAAAAATCATGAAAAAAGTGGGTATTTTAGGAGGTTCAGGTTTCATTGGAAGCTATATCACAAAAGCATTTTTAGAGAACGGATATGAAGTAAAAGTTTCTACCACTGATATTTCAAAAAAAGAGAAATATCAACATTTAATGGAATTGGGTTATTCCGAAAATTTGCATATCAGCGAAGTAAATGTGGAGAACAAAGCAGCATTAACAGAATTTGTAAAAGAATGCGAAATCCTAATTCACGGAGGCACGCCTTTTCAGCTAGACGTAAAAGATCCCAAAACCGAACTTTTTGATCCTACCATAATAGGCACCGAAAATTTTCTGGAAGCAATAAGCAGTGCGTCATCACTTGAAAAAGCAGTTTTTATTGCCTCAGTGGCTGCTTTCAACACCAACTTTCCTATGCCGGCAGGCGGAAAAACACCAACAGATACATTTAGCGAAACCGACGATCTATTTATGAGTGAAGAAAGTCATCCGTATGCGCAGGCTAAATTTATCGCCCAACGAACGGTGGATAAATTTATAGGTCAAAATTCTAATTTAGATTTCGAAATCACGACGGTATCTCCGGTGATGGTGATGGGGAAAGCTTTGTCCAACCGGGAAGATTCCACATCTACCGGATTACAATTTCTGTTTAAATACAGGATAGCACCCAATCCGTTTATTGAAATGTTGTATGAAAATGATGCTGAATTTGCTTTGGTAGCAGTAAAGGACGTGGCACAGGGAGTATTTAAATCCGCAACCACATCCGGACTGCACGGTGAAAATTATTTGTTGAGCAGTGAAAGTTATCCGGTTTCAGACATTCGTTTAATGCTGAATAACAAAGCTCCTAAAAATAAAGCTAAAATCATTTATCAAAATGCGAAGGCGTCGCAAAAATTAGGAATTCCTTTTCAACCGGCAATTGAGTTTTTAAAAATATCTAATTCTTGAAATAAAAACAACTGTTTAATTTAAAATCTATTTATTATGAAAAAATTACTAATTCTTATCGCATTAATGTTGGTAGGCAATAATGCTATTGCCCAGGACAAACTTTATTTAATATTTGAGTTTATGAAAGTAGATAATGAGCAGGAAGCAGCTTATATGGAAACGGAAGCCTTTTGGGAGAAAATTCAGGAACAAAGGGTTAAAAATGGAGATATTTTGGGATGGGATCTGTGGAGTTTACAACCTGGAGGTGAGAACCAGGGATATCAATACCTAACGGTGACTCTTTATAACGATCCTCTAAAAATGATGAGCAACGCAGGGAATTTTGAGGCTGCTCTAAAAGCAGCTTATCCGGAAATGTCTGAAGATGATCTCAATAAAAAATTTGAAAATACCGCAAAATCAAGAGATCTGGAAAAACGGGTATATCTTGAACAAATAGCCTCTACAAAAGGTGACTTTGAAATGCCTTTAGGCACAATTGCCGGAATTAATTTAATGAAAGTGCCTTATGAAGATTTTGAAAAATACGAAAAATTTGAAACAGAAATTTTCCAACCTATGCATCAAAAAGAGGTTGAGGCGGGAATAAGGGGAAATTGGGGTTTGCTACGTTATATGTTGCCGGTTGGAAGTGATGTTTACGCCTCACATATAACTGTGGATATGTACAAAGATTATAAACAATTATTTAATGGAGGGGCCATAGATGAACCAGCATTGTCTGAAGAACAAAATCGAAAAATTCAGGAAGGTTTAGATTCCCGGGATTTGAAATTTAAATATATGGCTACTCTCATAAGAAAAGCGCGATAAAAATAAAAATTATTACAAGCTAATTTAAAGATTCAGAAGCGCCACATTCTGTAGAAAATTTAGGCAAAACCATTACTATTCGCCTGATTCGGGTAGAGATGAAGAAATAAAATATTTCTATTTTTATCAACCTTCCGTTTCCGGATGTAAGCATTTAAAAAAGTGCTGTGCAATATAAAACATAAATATACTTAATCACTAAAAGTACCAACATGCAACGAAGAATTTTCATTAAAAATATGGCCATTAGTGCTGTAGCGGTAAGTGCATTGGGGTTTGTTCGTTTTGACGGAAACCGATATACAGGTGATTGCGAAACCACCAGCGATATACTCGGCCCTTTTTACCGCCCCAACAGCCCAAAAAGAAATAACCTTTTAATACCCGGAGAAAATGGGCATAAATTAGAATTGAGCGGTATTATTAAACACAATGATTGCATAACGCCCTATAAAAATGCCAGGATAGAATTATGGCATTGCGACAGTAATGGTATATATGATAATACAACAGATGATTTCCGCTACAGGGGAACCACTTATTCCGGGGAGAGCGGGCAGTATTCGTTTAAAACCATTTTACCGGTACCTTATGATGTTGGCAATGGACAAATAAGGCCTGCGCATTTTCACATGATGATCACCGCTGAAGGGTACCAACCATTGATAACACAATTGTATTTTTCCGGTGATGAACATATCGCTACAGATTCATCCGCCTCATCCCCGACAGCCAAAAGAAGGATCCTTGAAATACAAGAAAAAAGAGATAATTCCAGTAAAGTGCTGTATGATGTGAGTATGTCGCCCAAACTATTGGTTGAACCTGGAGCATTGGATAAATTAACTGGTACTTATGAACATCCAACAGACAAAAATAAAAAACTGACCTTATTTAAAAACGATCAATCACTGTGGATGAAAAATGAAGTGTTTGGTATAAGTTTTTTATATGTGGGCAACAACACTTTCGAATATGCGGGCTCACCTGATGGTTTTGAACGCAATCTTCAATTTGAAACACTGCCATCGGGAGTTGTACAGTTGACTTTAAATTACATAGATGATGATAAGATAACACATCAGGAAGTTTACAAAAAAGTTCATTAAATCATTCAAACCTTCAAAATATGAAAAATTCAATTCAACGCTTACTTTTTTCAATCGCGATCTTTCTAACATCCTGCAATATGCTCCATGCCCAAATTGAAAAAAATAATAAGATGTACTCTGCAGCCTGGGATGAGGTTATATATGACGAAAAATGGGACTTGTTGAACGAGACCAACTTCGACAAGGATATCACTTTAATCCCCGGGAATATAAGTATAATCGATGGTTTGTATAAGGCTTTTGCTGCGGGTGATATTCCTTCGGTTCTTGGGGTTATGGACTCTGAGATTATATGGAACGAGGCAGAAGGTAATTCTTATGCCGATGGCAATCCATATATAGGACCGGAGGCCGTATTAAATGGGGTTTTTGCCCGCATTGGTGCTGATCACGAGTATTTTAACCTGACAGATATAATCCTGCATGAAATGTCTAATAACCAGGTTCTTGCAACCTTACGTTACAAAGGCAAATTAAAAGAGAATGGGGCCATCTTCGATGCCCAGGCTG
>JBBRGD010000108.1:0-6480 GCA_038241065.1 Flavobacteriales bacterium | reverse complement strand
AATAAGTCGTTGCGCTCCCACCAACTGCTGTGGTCTTTCCTGTGGTGATCTTTATGGAGTTTCCATAACATCCCATGCATTACATATTTATGGGTAAACCACGCCATCCCTTCCATCATAACAAAAGTGACTACAAAAACCACACTCCAAAGCACTATTTCCATTATAGTAAATTTAATCTGTATGATATATACGATTTTGCCAACAAGCCTGCTTTTTGATAATTTGGCACGCTTATTCTTGTGTTCTTAATCTCTAAAGAAGGCACATCTTTTAGTTTGTTCAATAGTTTCCTGTAGTAAATATAAGCAGTATATACCCCGAATTTGGCCTCAATTGGGAGCTTGGTAATTCCGCGGAAACCTGCGATAAAATCAGCTTCAATTTCTTCAATGATCTTTTGTTTACTTGCCTCATCCAATGCTTCCAGATTGGCGTGCTGAAAATAGCTTCGGCTTAAATCTTCAAAATCAGCTTTTAGATCCCTCAAAAAATTTACTTTTTGAAAAGCAGATCCCAAACTCATAGCCGATTCTTTAAGTTCATTGTATTTGTTTTGATCTCCTTTAATAAATACTTTTAAACACATTAGACCTACGACATCTGCACTGCCGTATATGTACTCTTCATATTCTTCCTGAGTTAAATATACAGATTTGTGTAAATCCATTCGCATGCTTTTAAGGAAGGAATTATATAGAGATTCCTCAATTTCATATTTATGAACAGTTTCTTGAAATGCATTAAGAATTGGGTTCAGGCTAATTTTAGCATCAATTGCCTTGTAAAGTTCAGAGGTAAACTCGTCCAGAAGCTTTTCCTTGTCGTAATCGTGAAAGGAATCCACAATTTCATCTGCTAAGCGAACAAATCCGTAGATATTGTAGATGTCCTGCCTTATAGATGGAGCCAACATTTTTGTGGCCATAGAGAATGACGTGCTATAGGCATTTGTAACTGCCTTGCTGCAAGTTCTGGAGACTGTATCGAAAATTGATTTCATCTAAATTTTTTTATTGATCTTTAGAATTATATTTTTAATCGTGACTCCCATTCCTCACGAACTTTGAATTAGTCCCGACACTAATTTTCCAGAAATCAAAGAGGGCGGTACTCCAGGACCAGGCACTGTTAGTTGGCCTGTAAAGAATAAACCTTCAACTTTGCTGCTCTTTAATTTTGGTCTCAAAAATGCGGTTTGCAACAGGGTGTTTGCCATTCCATAGGCATTTCCTTTATAGCTGTTATATTCTTCAATAAAATCATTTACGCAAAAAGACTCTTTAAATATAATATTTTTTCTAACATCCTGGGTAGTAAGTCTTTCAAATCTTTCAAGAATTATATTAAAATAAGTTTCTCTTATTTCAGAAGTATCCTTCAGTCCAGGTGCAAGGGGGATCAGGAAAAAACCATTTTCACAGTTTTCGGGTGCTGAATTCTCATCCGTTACAGATGTAAAATTAGCATAAAACAAGGGTTCTTCAGGCCATTTGGGATCATCGTAAATATCCCTTGTATGTGCATCAAAATCTACATCAAAGAACAAATTATGGTGATTGATATTTTTTAATTTTTTATCAAATCCTACATAAAAAAGCAGGGATGAAGGAGCAAATGTCTTTTTATCCCAAAAAGATTCAGAATATTGGCGAAATTCAGGTTCTAAAAGCGTTTCACTATGGTGATAATCGGCTCCGGAAACTACCAAATTAGTCGCTATTTCCTTTCCATTAACAGATATTGATGTGACGGATCTATCTAATACATTAATTTTATCTACAGGAGAATTCGTCCGGATGTCTACACCTAGGGAAACTGCAAGTTTTTCAATTCCTTCAATTACCTTGTACATTCCGCCCTGGGGATGCCAGGTGCCAAGACCAAAATCGGCATAATTCATAAAACTGTAGAAAGATGGCGTATTGCTTGGTTTTGCTCCTAAAAATAAAACCGGGAATTCCAGGATTTGAATCAGCTTTTTATTGCTGAAATGTTTACGGACATCTTTGGAAATGTTGCTAAAAAACTGCCCAATTTTACTGATCGTTTCAGGAGTAACCAATTCTAAAGGAGAAACTCCAGGACGGTAAACCAAATCCTTGATCGCGATCTGGTAATTGCTTTGTGCCTGATCTATGAATTTTTTGAGCTTTATGGAGCTGCCGGTTTCTTCTTTTTCAAATGCTGAATAGATTTTTTCCAGAGTATCTTCAATTGTGATACTTTCATTATTTCCGAAGAAAACTTTGTAAGCAGGACTAAGCTTTTCCAGCTGATAATAGTCTGAAGGCTTTTTATCGAAATCGGCGAAAAAACGTTCAAAAACATCGGGCATCCAGTACCAAGAGGGACCCATGTCAAAAGTGAAACCTTCTTTTTGTAATTGCCTTGCCCGCCCGCCAATTCGGTCATTTTTTTCGTAAATAGTTACCTGATATCCGGATTTTGCCAGATAACAGGAAGCAGCCAAAGAGGCAAATCCGGAACCAATAATGCTAACTTCTTTATTCATTAGAGTGATAATTGATTTGCGAATTCGGTGATTGACTTATATATTTTTATATGTTCGGGCTGAATAGAAGCATCCAAAGATTGGATTCCTGCTCCAAATAGATATAATTCCCTGGTTTTATTCTTGCAGAGTTCGGTTTCAAATTCCGAAATAAAATCGGTTGGATCTATTGTACCAGTAGTTAGATAACTAATGAATTTTGGGTATGGATGAATTTCCAACAAATATTTCATATCTGCTATAGGCATGCTTGGACCCAAATAGATGGTTTTTTTATTATGAAAATTCAACTCAAAATTCAAAAATAAGATCCCGAGATCGTGAATTTCATTTTCAGGTAAAAACAATACATACAAGTTATTATCCTCATATTCATCCTTATCTCCCAGTTGGGCAATGTTCAGGTATAATTTCTGTTTTATTAATCCTATCAAAAAGTGTTCATGTACAGGATTTATAGTATCGGTTTGCCAAAGAAGTCCAATTTCACTTAGCAAAGGCAGAAAAATTTCATAAAAAATTTCCCTAAACGTTTTCTTTTCCAAAAGAGAATTGTAGGTAGTATTAAATAAAACCTGGTCAAAATTGATCATAGCAATTTTAAATGAATTGACAGCCCGGTTTTGCTCACTTGTATTGGCGGGAACATTTTTCACCATCTTAAAAATCTCATCATCAGAGAGTTTAGCTATTCTCGAAATTTTATAACCCTGTTCGTTTAGGAAAGTGACGTTCAATAATTTTTTAAGATTGCTTATATCATAAGACCTAATATTGGTTTCTGTTCGGTTTGGAGTGAGGATATTATACCGCTTTTCCCAGATTCTAATGGTGTGCGCTTTAATCCCGCTAAGGTTTTCCAAATCTTTTATGCTAAAATTTTGTTTTATAAGTTCCATAGTGAATCAACAAGGAGACAAATATATATAAATTAAGTATTTTGAAAATGTATGGAAGTGTTAAATGTTTAATATAATTTTATAAAGGTTAAACAGTATTTAAAAGAATGATATTCAAAATATGGTGCTCTTGGTAAAAATTAAATTTATATGATAATAATTTGTAGAATTACCTAAAGTTATAAAATAGTGTTCCTTCCAAACCTGTTGTTAATTCAATATCTTCACACCCAAAAAGACCCAGCAGGACCATAAAAATCAAACCGAATTTTCTATTTAATTTTGGTTTCATAATTAATTTTTTTTTTGGTTTTAAGTTTATTGTAAAAATAGGATATTTCCGGAACGTGTTAATAAAAAAGGCCTTTCAATTTGAAAGGCCTTTTGTGTAATTATTTAATTAAAAATGATCAAAACGAATTATTTAATCATTCTCATCCTCATCCCCGTTACCATCTTCAGCTTCCAAAAAGGCGCCATTAGAATCGAAAGTTACCTCCATACCATTATTCAAAGTAATCTCGTAGGTTCCATCTTCATCTACTTCTGCTTTTATTATGGTTTTGTCGCCATAATTGGTGCTTAGATAGTCCAAAATTATTTTTGGCAAGGATGCAGCCTCTATATTGGTTTCATCGCTATGACCTTCATCTTCATTTTCATCTTCTCCAATTCCCAGAAAGTTGCCATCGACATCAAAAATTAATATCACTTCATTCTCAAGTTCAATTTCATAATTGCCATTGTTTTCTAGTTCGGCTTCCTCAATGCTTTCATCAGGATAATTTGTAGCAATAAAGCTCAAAAGGGATTCGGGAAGTTCAGAAATATTAAGGTGTGTATCATCAAAATTATTTTCCCCATCATCATCTACCCCTAAAAAGGAGCCTACAGTATCAAAGATGAGTTCAACTCCATTGTTTAATTTCACCTCATAGTTTCCATTATCTTCAATTTCCGATTTTTTAACTGTAACATCCGGATAATTGGTGGAGATGTAATCTAATACTGCCTGGGGAAGAGTTGCAGTATTAATACTGCTGTCAGACCTAATTGCAGTGCTATTTAATGGGTTTGTACTTCCAGAGTCGCTATCTTTTGAGCAGGAAGTAAACGTTAATATTGCTGTCAGGATAAAAAATAATTTTATTAGATGTTTCATATATTTTTATGTTTTATAAATGTTATTGCTTCTCATTAAGGTATTCATAATCTTAATTTTGCACCATATATTATTTAATTGGAATGGATAATTGATTAAAATTTAATAGGAATATATTTGAAAAACGTGGTATAAGCTGGAGAATTGTCTGAAAGGAATTTTTTAACTCAATTTTTTATATAGAACATCTAAAATCTTAAGATTTCTTCAGTTTTGATCTTTGAAATTGAATTGAAATAATGTGAGAAATGAATTTTATGAAGTGCCCAGGACGGGACTTGAACCCGCACGCCCTAAAGGACACATGGCCCTCAACCATGCCTGTCTGCCAATTCCAGCACCTGGGCAAAAAGCGCGAATGAAAATTGAATTTCCAAATGGCTGCTTCAAAAAAAATAATTTCAGCAGAAGCTGAAATTATAGAACTTTAAAATAATTTAAGTGATCTGGCTGGGGCTTCCTTCATTTTCGTTTCACCATGTGAAACTCCACTCAGGATATCCCGAGCAATCGGGACTCACCAAACTAAATTAGAACTTAATATTGTGATCTGGCTGGGGCTCGAACCCAGGACCCTCTCCTTAAAAGGGAGATGCTCTACCAACTGAGCTACCAAATCTTTTCCACATTATTTTCTGAACGCGGGTGCAAATATACTATCAATAATTTATTTTTCAAGAAGAATTTGATTTAAATTCGTAGATATTTTAAATTTATATCTAAACACCTCTATCTCAGTATGAAAATATTTCTAACCGGCTATATGGGATCCGGTAAATCCTTGATATCACAGCATTTGTCAGAAAAGTTACAAATTCCTCTTGTAGATTTTGACGATCAGATCTCCTTAATTGAAAGACAATCCATATCTGAAATTTTTGAACGTAAAGGAGAAATTTATTTTAGGAAGTTGGAATCCCGGATATTGGAAGACGTTTTGAACGAACCAGCTTCCCTAATAGTTTCTCTTGGAGGTGGCACTCCTTGTTATGGAATTAATACGGAGTTGATCAAAAGTTTTCCAGACGCCAAAATGGTGTATTTAAAAGCTTCTGTGGGATTTCTTACCGAACGTTTATTTTCGGAAAAGGATACTCGCCCGTTAATCAATCACCTCGAAAATAAGGACGACTTGGAAGATTTCATAAGGAAACATATGTTTGAGCGCGGATATTATTATAATCAATCGGATATTATTGTCGATGTTGAGGACAGGGATCCTGTAGCTATCGTCACAGAAATTTTTGAAAAGTTAGACTAGCTCCACCTTATCTTTTCCTTTTGCAAATTGGACCTGAACTGTTTCGTTAAAGGAGGTAGATAGGGAGATGCCCTTAAAATCGGCCTTAACGGGGTATTTCTTATGGCTTCTGTCTACCAATACCGCTGTTTTAAATTGTTTAAGTGGAACCTCTAAAAAATGCTTTATACCATAAATGAGAGTAGCGCCAGAATTTAATACATCATCTGCCAATACAATTGATTTATTGGTGTATGCAGAAGGGGGTAAAGACGTTTTTACTTCGTTCAACGGATTTTTTTTATCAACCTCGACATTACATAATTCGATCTTCAAATCGGAGATTTCCTCTAACACTGTCTTCAAGCGCTTAGCGAAAACAAACCCACTTTTTGAAATCCCTGCAAGGATAATCTCGGTTTCATCAATATTGCTCTCATAAATCTGATAAGCAATTCGTTTGATTTTATGTTTGATCTGTTCGTTGTTCAGGATAATCTTGGATACTGACATGATTTTTAATTTTTCTTAAATATAAAAAATAATTCATTTCCCTGTCTGGGAAGAATCGAGTTAGTGCAGGGTTCAAAAAGTTCTATTTCAAAACACGGACTAAAATAGGTTAAATATTCGTTTTTACTTCCTCCAAATGGCGGCCCTACCT
>JBBRGD010000107.1:0-6614 GCA_038241065.1 Flavobacteriales bacterium | reverse complement strand
TGGATTTGCATCAACATCCCCTTATATTTCATCATTTGGTCTGTGTCTGCAGGCATATTCTCCAATTCCTTCTTGGTATAATCTTCTTTTCCAAGTTTTGAAGAAACAGCCGCGTGCGCCATAACAAGTTGCTGTTTTATTTGAGTGTATTGATTTTTATTTTGAATTGCTTCATTGTATTCCTTGTCGTATTCAGCTTTAGCACTTTGGTATAGAGCATAATCATCCCTGTCTGCAGTGCTTATGGAACTGGCTGGTTTGCCTTCAAATTTTGGCTTTAATCTCTTGTAAATACGTGTATACTCCATATTCTCCTTCACTGCATCACCCAGAAAATTCCAACCGTGTACATCGTCTATAAAACCATTATTATCATCATCTTTTCTGTTATTAGGTATTTCGCCGGGATTCTTCCAGATTACGCCATCCAGATCTTCGTGAGTAATATCTATTCCGCTATCTATTACCGCGACAATTACCGTTTTACCAGTGTTATTTTTAATTATTTCATTGTAAGCTTTCTTAACGCTCATTCCCGGGATTGTATCCGTCACTAAATCGGCCGCGCCCCAACTGTGCAATTGAGTTTCGGTAAGAGGAGTGATTTTTAAAGGAATTTTATCTATATTTTCAATGGGAGTTGAAACAAGGACAGGCGAACTGCTTCCGCAGCCCAGCATAATTAAGGAGAGTCCCGCAATTAATAATGGTTTTAAAATAGGTGTTTTCATTAATATTTTAATTAAAAAGTTGGTTAAAAGTAAAGGTTTTGTCAAGGCGCACCCCTTTTTCAGTATGTTTTACAGTGATGATCTCATTATGGGCATCGTGTTCTAAAAACAAATAATACTCCTCATCTGCCGCTTTATTCATAAAGACTTCCTTTTCGCCCATGGTCAATAAAGGTCGGGTGTCATATCCCATCACATAAGGCAAGGGAATATGTCCGGCGGTTGGAAGTAAATCTGCGACAAAAACTATTGTTTTTCCTTTGTAAACGATATGTGGGATCATTTGTTTATCGGTATGTCCATCTACAAAGAGCACACCAAAACCTAAATACTCATTCGAAATAAATCTTTCCGAGTCATTTCTTTCCAGAAAATGGAGCTTTCCGCTTTGCTCCATGGGAATAATATTCTCTTTTAAAAATGAAGCTTTTTCACGTGGATTGGGTTGGGTAGCCCATTGCCAGTGTTCTCTATTGCTCCAAAAACGGGCGTTTTTGAAGGCAGGTTCATATCCGGTACGGTCTTTATTCCACTGAATGGAACCCCCGCAATGGTCAAAATGAAGATGGGTCATAAACACATCGGTAATGTCATCCCGGTGAAACCCGTGTTTTTTTAATGATCTATCTATGGAATGTTCTCCCCATCTATAGTAATAACCAAAGAATTTTTCACTTTGCTTCTCCCCCATTCCGGTGTCTATTAAAATTAGCCGGTCCCCATCTTCTATCAACAGGCAGCGCGCTGCCATGTCTATCAGGTTGTTCTCATCGGCTGGATTGGTTCGGTTCCAGAGAGTTTTTGGGACTACGCCAAACATAGCGCCTCCGTCCAGTTTAAAATTTCCGGATTCTATTGGGTATAATTTCATTAAAATGAGATTTTATTATTGCCAGCGCAAATTACTAAAACCCTTAGACATTCATCAGGACTTTAAAATTTGTCGAAAATATTTAACATAGATTTTAGAATACTGGGAAATTTAGCTCTGCAAATAAATTACTTTCTCATCAGGCAGAATTGATTCATGGTAGTGGAAAGGTCTTTTTTTATCTTCGGAATTAATTATTAATATGGGGAGTATATTATTTTCATTTTTTTTGGAATATTTTTTTAACCATTCTCTGGTGGAGATCTCTACTTTTACCACCTCTGTTTTTTCTTCAAAATTTCCGGTAGAAATGTTATGGATCCAGGGCTCCAGATCTGTTTTGGTTGCAAACATCGATGAGGCATCAATAGGATCTAACAAATCAACATCGGCCCCACCCTCAGTTGGAGATATGGAAACGATTTTTTTAGGGAAATAGAATGCATCATTGGCGAATTGAGCTGCCAATAGATTAATTTCACTGTTGGGGGTTATTGCAATAAATGTATTTTTATCTATTGCTTTTGACTCTTCCATGGTTTCTTCTTTCAGAATATTCCCGTTTACACTTTTGATTCCGGCATTTTTTGCATTTTGAATAAAATCCTTGTTAGAATCTACTATAGTGACTTCTCCTTGATCATTTAAATGTTTGGCTAAATATGATCCCAGGGCGTTGGCACCTAAAATAAGATAACCCGTTCGGGAATCTTGCTGGATAAGTTCCCCCCTTTTTCTAAGCCAGTTTGTAGTCCAGGTAAGTAAGACAGGAACAGTAAGGGTTGTGAAGATTGCCATAAATACCAGGATAGAAAATATTTCAGCTGAAATAATTTCCATTTGCAGTCCTATCCCTGCAATTATGATCTCTACCGCACCGCGTCCGTTCATTCCTGTTCCCAGGGTAATTCCTTCTCGCCAGCCATTTCCGCTTGGTAAATAGAACAAAGCTGTACCCAAAATTTTTCCGACCATTGCTACAACTGTCACCGCAATGAGCAAATTTAAATCGTTTAGAAAAACATCTAGGGTAACATTGAAACCTGCTGAAACAAAAAAGATAGGTGCTAAAAACCCTATGGAAATATCATGAAAAATATAATTTATCTCTTTAGATACTTGACGGTTAAAAACCCCATCCCTTATAAAAAGCCCCGCCATAAATGCTCCTAAAATGCTATGAAGTCCTGCAATTTCTGCGAGTTCACAATAGCCAAATACAATAATTAGTATGAGGGTAAAATGAAGGGTCCGGCTTTTTATTTTCGCATTTATCATAAAATTCCCCAAAAGAGGAAGTAAATAGAATCCAATAAGTGCGGTAAATCCAAAAAATAAAATAGCTTTTCCTGCAACCCAAATTAATCCCAGGGTATCAAGGCTGCCAACATCTACATAACTGACAATTCCCGCAAAAATTACCAGTGCCAGGGTATCGGAGATTAAAGCACCTGCCATTAGAACATAGGCAATCCGGGTATTTAGAAGTTTTAGATCTATAAGGATCCGGCTTTTTGTTGCAAGAGAGGTTACTCCAACGGCTATAGCCACAAAAGTTGCAGCAATTTGAGTTCCTCCAAAATAAATAATCGTATAATATCCTAAAGCGAAAGGCACCACAAATCCGCCAATTGCCGCCAGAAAACCCGGCCAGGAGGCCTTTCCTAAATCGCGAAAATTGATCTCCATCCCTATATAAACCATCAATAAAATAATTCCAACTTCAGCTAAAATGGTTATCATTACTGAAGTTTCCATTATGCCTAGAAGGGCAGGACCAAGAATAATTCCTATAATTAATTCTCCCAAAATCGCTGGATATCCAATTCTGTTGGCGGCAGCTCCACCAATCCAAGCGGCTACTAAAATGATGAAAAGATTGAGGATGTTTATGTCTTCCATAATATCGTGGTTTAGAGAATCATTAAATTAGTAATAAATTGATATTCAACCAAATTCTTTCATCATTTGGTTTTTTTTATTTTAACCTGATATTTTGTTGTTTTCAGAAAAACGATAGAAACATAAGATCATAACATAACAATCCAACTAGAGGCGTTTAAAATTCTTCCAGTTTTATAAATAGCATTAATTTTAAAAACTTCTAAAAATTACTATATTACAAATCAAAATAAGTTGAATGTTAGAACTCGCAGGATTAATCATATTAGGAATATTGGCTCAATGGGTGGCCTGGAAATTAAAAACTCCGGCAATTTTACCGCTCATATTAATAGGGCTTTTATTTGGCCCCTTCTCAACCCTGATATCGGAAGATGGAGGAAAATGGATTGAACCTATCTGGAATGGCCAGCATGGATTATTTCCCGGAGAAAGTTTATTCTATTTTGTTTCCCTGGCAATTGCGATAATCTTATTTGAAGGCGGACTTACCCTTAAAAAAAGTGAAGTTGGAGTTATAGGGCATGTAATCGTTAAATTAATAAGTGTTGGGGCGGCGGTTACCTTTTTTGGCGCCGGTTTGGCGGCACATTTTATTTACGGATTTACCTGGCAAATTTCATTTCTGTTTTCATCATTGATCATTGTAACCGGACCAACGGTAATTTCCCCGATTTTGCGGAATATCCCGCTCAAAAAAGATATTTCCTCCATCCTTAAATGGGAAGGGATTTTAATAGACCCAATAGGCGCCCTTATCTCGGTGTTGGTCTTTGAATTTATAAGGGTGGAAGGCGGCCAGGATTTTACTCAAACGGCGCTGCTTGAATTCGCAAAAATACTTATATCCGGATCTATCTTCGGATTTGCTTTTGCCAATGCGCTTGCTTTTCTTATAAAAAGAAATATTATCCCCCATTATTTGCTCAATGTTTTTACTCTTGCAGCGGTGTTAGGGGTTTTTGTTTTAGCAGATATTTTTGCACACGAGAGCGGACTTTTAGCCGTGGTAATCATGGGAATGGTTATGGGAAATAAAAATTTGCCGAATATCAAGGAACTTTTGTATTTCAAAGAATCCTTAAGTGTTCTTTTAGTTTCAATTTTGTTTATCCTGCTTGCGGCAAATATTGAAATTGAAGAACTTTTATTGATCTATAACTGGAAAGCGCTTCTTCTGTTTGGTATTGTGGTTTTGCTGATAAGGCCTTTGGGGGTGGTTTTAAGTTCTTTGGGCTCTGATCTTAAAATAAATGAAATCGCGTTTATAAGTTGGGTTGGTCCCCGGGGAATCGTGGCGGCTGGAATCGCTTCCTTATTCGGATTAAAACTCGTTCAGGAAGGGGTGGAAGGAGCTGAATATATCACTCCGCTGGTTTTTATGATCGTGATATTTTCAGTATTATTAAATGCTGCAACTGCCCGGCTTTTTGCCCAACTTGTAGGTGTTTTTATTAAAAATTCTGAAGGTATTCTAATTATCGGAGCTTCCTCGATTTCACGATTAATAGGGAAATATCTTCAGGACAATAAAAGACATGTAGTATTAGTGGATAACAATGCCGACAATATTAAGAAGGCAAAGATTATGGGATTGGAGGCAATTGTAGGAAGTGTTTATTCGGATGATCTTATGGATAATATCGAATTAAACGATGTGGGCTATTTAATGGCCATTACCGGAAACAGCGATATCAACCAAACTGCTATTAATAAATTTCAAAAACAATTTGGCGAAAAAGGTTCCTATCGTGTTATTTCTTCTGATGAAATGAACGATCCCGAAAAAAATCCTCAAAAAGGCCTTTTTTCTCAAACCGATGATTTCATCAAGCTTTCTTATGTTTCCAGGAAATATCCAACTATTCATGAAGAACCCTTGAATAGCCGTGATCATTATGAAGGACTAATAGAAATTTCAAAAACCGACCCAGATATAATTCCACTTTTTGTAAAGACCTCTACCGGAAATTTAATAATCATCCCTTCTCATAGTGCAGATGTTGAGATTGAAGAAGGATATTATTTTGTTTACTTAGGTAAAAAAATAAAAAAAGAAGATAATAAACAGGAACATGAAGATTTGGTCGAGGAAGTTGAGGATTAGTATAGGGATTTTAGTATTAAAAGACGAGATTTGAGGAATTTAAAGTCAATCTTTAAAATTTAATTAAAATTTATTTAACAAAAAAGCAGCCATATTGTAATAATATTTTAGAAAATCATTTCATAATAGAAGGGAAATTCAATTTACTCAGTATGTTTGTATCATCAAGTACGGACTTAGCTCTTATTATTTTGTAACTGATCAGTATTTAAAATATCTAAAGTCCGGAATGTTTAGAGTTAAAGAAAAAATAACTTAACATTTACAGGCTTATATCATCTGATTTTTTTTGGAATTACTTTACTTTAGCCTATTAGGCACTCAAAATTCTATTAACTAATTAGTTATATTATTCGATATGAAGGAATTTCTCGAGATGCTCTCCCATGAATTTCAGCTTCCGCTGAGCAATCCTGTCTTGGTATTTTCACTTATCCTGCTTATAATACTTGTTTCCCCCATACTTTTCAGGCGTCTTAATATTCCCGGAATTATTGTGTTGATTATTTCCGGGATAGTAATTGGCCCTTTCGGATTTGAACTTCTGGAGAAAAATGCAGCAATAGATCTATTCTCAAAAATTGGATTGTTGTATATCATGTTTATAGCAGGTTTAGATCTGGATATGAACCAGTTCAAAGTGAACAGAAACAAAAGTTTATTATTTGGGTTTTTCACCTTTGCTCTTCCTTTGGGCATAGGTTTTCCTGTTTGTTTTTACCTGCTTGGATACGATTTCAATGCCAGTTTACTTACTGCCAGTATGTTTGCAACCCATACATTAATTGCCTATCCTATTGTGAGTAGTATGGGGGTTTCCAAAAATGAAGCCGTAGCCATCACAGTTGGCGGCACTATCCTTACAGATACTGCCGTATTGATAATATTGGCCGTTATCCTGGGGAATGCACAGGAAGGAGGTCTCACCACCGATTTCTGGATAAAACTGATTATTTCGTTAACTGTTTTTATCGCTATTATGTTTTTGGTAGTCCCAAGAATT
>JBBRGD010000106.1:0-6663 GCA_038241065.1 Flavobacteriales bacterium | reverse complement strand
GCAGGCTGTTTTAAATTTAATTAAGTGATAAAACATCACTTCAAATTCGTTTTTATAAGTGAGTTTCCCTTTCTCCCATTTTATTTTTCCCGGTGTACCTTCAATAATCATAAAATCGAAAAATGCATTGAGCCTGCCTTCTTTTGCTGCTTTCTGCACTACATATGTCATACTTTGTATGTTATCAGGATAATCAAAAACAGAAGCCCCGTTTTGTAATTCAGCAAATAAATAGTCGCACTCATCAAAGCAAAAATTACGTTCACTTGAAAGCACCGTCTTGTAATCTTTGCTCTCCATAAAAAGAAAGTTCATTTGCATATTGTTTCTAAATAAACAAAAGGTGCCGGTTATATAATCATGTCTACTGCTCACAATGTCATAATCAGATAAAATGTCTGGTGTAATAAAATTTCTGATGTTTCCATAAACTACATCAAGATCAGCGTGGCCCCAAAAATCATAACCTTTAATAATTTCTGGAAAAAGAAAACCATAAGTAGGTTTAAAATCACAAAGCTTGTACGGATGGTTCATGTTTGTTTTAAAACCTAACTTCCCGGAGGCTATACCCGCTATCTCATCAAATCTTTTATAATAGATTTTCAAATTAGACGGCTTTTGAGGAATAAAGTCTTCATTGTCTGTTATAATAACAAAATCTACAGAAGGATTAAATGCACATGAATGCACAAAGTAAGGCAAGTACCAGGGATACTTACCGTACCAGCAGGTAATAACTACTATGCGCTTATTCTCTTTACTCATTAAAAAAGTAATTATATGAAATTTGCAATATGCACGATTTATAACTTAGCTTCATCGCTAGGCCAATTTATAATCCTGAACTGTGCCTTATAAAGACAAACACAACAATCAGAAATTTGAAAGGATTTCTTCCAGTTGTTTCAATGAATTGCTACTTTCAATCTTTGACACAATAATTCCATTTTCAGAAACAATAACGTATGACGGGAAATTTGCAATATTGAACCTGTTTGTCAAAATTGATTTTTTAGAGTTTTCAACGATATTGTTTGATAATCGTGGGTATCGTCTAAGGATAGAAAACAGCTTTTCATATTTTTCGCTTTGCTCGTAGGCCACGTTTATAAATGTACATTTATCTGAAAACTTTGTGATGAGCTCTTCTAACGCTGGAAGCTCCGTAAGACAAGGGCCGCACCAACTTCCCCAAAAATGAAATACAACGGGCTTTTGTCCCTTCCAGGATTTTAAATAAATGCTTTTGCCTGTAATAGTTTTTATGGAATCTTCTATACATAGTGAATCGCCAATTTCATTGCCGCAATTACCATTTCGGGGTTGTTTTTTAAAAAATGCCTTAGATCCGTCTATTGTTACGGAATCTAAAATATACACGCCTCTGGCAAAATAAATGCTATCCTCATAAGTAAAATAATGGTTGTTGTATATGATATCGTAATCCTCACTGTAAAGGATAGTATTTTTTTTATTCCAGGTATCAAACAGTGAGATATTTGTAAGGAACAGCATTTTGGAAATTAGCCCGTCGGTTAACATCGTAAATTTATGCGCAGGCCATGCAGAAATTGTCATCTGCCATTTTTGTTCTTCTGGGGAACCCATTTTGTGAAGAGTATCAAAGGGATAAATTCTTATTTTTCTTTGATACTCTACATTATTCTGCCTAATCTTTAAAATTATTCCTTCATCAATTTCCTTTTCTGTTAACGCAGTGTTGTTAGAAAAATCCAGATCAAGATCTGTATCAATTTTTATTTGATACTTATCTCTATTGCCAACCACTAAAAAAAAGACTTTTATGCTATCCGAAAAGCCTTCAAATAGGTAATTAAGTTTGTAACTTTTTACTTTCAATTCCTCTTTATTGTAATTTTCTAATCCTTTGAAATTTGATAATTGTATAGGGTTATTAAATATGAAATTTAACGAGAATGAATAACGTGCATAATTTTGCAATACTGTATCCTTTAAGTTGAGGCTCTCCAATTGTGTAGTTTGTGCATTTAATTTCATTGCACAACCAAGGAGAAATGTAAGCAAATAAAAAAGGACTAATTTTTTCATCAGGAAGCCGATTAAATTTTAAAAATAAGCAGGTTTACAGCCTGCTTATTTTATCTTAGTAAGAGCAGATGTGATACCATATGCCTCCGCACTGAACGTGACCGTTTAGGAATTGGCCACAAGCGCCGCCGTTGCAAGTCTGAATTCGTGGACCATCGGGACATTGCACCAGACAACCTTCATCACTCCCCGCCATAATGTTTTTCATTTCCGCCCTGCTCATTTTTCCTTGAATATTTGCAAGACTCATTTTTTTTGTTTCCATTTTGTAAAATTTTAAAATTTCAAAATCTAATTTCAATTAAATCCTGCAATTTGCGAGGTTAGGCTCTCCGGCTCACAACGCTGCAGCATCGTGTAGCTCCGCCGGGCTTTTCTTTCAGGGAACTACTCTGAGAGAAAATATTGTAAGTCCTCAATGCAATTTGCATTGGGGGGGTTGATAACCTTTAATTAAAATATTGGCAGCTTCTATTTTTCATTCCCTGCACCATCAATTTTCCAACTACTATATAGTTACAGTAGGTCGTATATTTATTTCCATTCAAAAACCAAGCATTCAAAACTTGTCTTAACCTTTTTTCATCTTTATACTTTGGAACGATCAATAACAGATTATTGATTAGCTTGTTGGGAGGCAATTCGATGGCAACGTATTTATTTTTTCATCCCCCATCTTACTTATTGAAACGAATGCTCTCATAATCTAAATAATTATTCAAATATGCTTTTTAATTTTTTTTCTAATGCTTCATCTCCTTCTATACCCTCGTAGCGGCCAATTATTAAACCCGACTTGTCTATTAATATTTTTGTGGGTAAAAGATTTACATTGTATTGTTCATTTATTGATTTTGATTTATCAATCTCACCTAATTCGTTTTCTTGCAAGCCTCTTAAAACATGGTGCCAAATTCCTACTTTATCCTTTTCAATTGCCTTCTTCCATTGTTCTTGCTTAAAATCATTGTCAGCTACGCCAATAATTTCCAATCCTTTTCCATGATATTTATTATATAATTTAATAAGGCCGGGAAAATTTTTTCGACAGGGCAAACACCAATCTGCCCAAAAATCTAAAAGAATGTATCGACCCTGAAAACTGGATATACTAATTATTTCGTTAGTGTAAGACATTGAAGCGAAATCTGGAGCAGGTATTCCTGCCAACCCTAACTTAAGTTTTGGGAATACTTCTTTCAATCGGGTGCCGTAGATACTACTTCTTAAAGCACTATCCATATTGTAATAGTATTTTCGTAAAGTATCGGCGGATAAATGTTTATAATAAAATTGCAGCAAATAACCTGTAGCAAAAGAATGAGGATGGGATGCAAAGAAGTTATAGTCCAATTGCCTCAGTCCTTCATAATAGGGTTCCATTATTTTTACATCTCTATTTTCATCTCCGTTTTCAAATGCTGTAATTATCTGTTTGCATTTTTCACGAAGCAATTTTTTCTTTTTATTTAAGCTATCGTATTCCAATTGAGTTTTAGAACCCGACATCAAGAATACTTCAAAAGGGTTGGTAGTTAACTTAATATTCATTTCCGTTGGCTCAATAAAAATGATTACAGTTTTGTCATCTACAATTCTGTCTCTGGTTAATTTAACAAAAGCCACGGCGGGATCAGTAGTTGATCCTTTAAAGAAAAATTGACCATCAATAATTTTAGAACTATCTGTAACTCCTTTTTGTAGCGTATTAGAATAATAACTTAAGTAAACTTTATCTTGGTTTTCTGTTATTACAGACCCATTTATATAAAATTCTTTTGTTAAACTTTGACCTTTACCAAATAACGGATACGTACAAAGTGCGAATAAGAAAAATCTTAAAAATGACTCTGTGACGAAATCTCTAATTAGAAACAAAATATTCAATTGTTTATACATAATCGCTTCAATTAAATTTTACTAAGTTCAAATGATCAATACTATAAGTATTTTAATTGGTTTTGATACGTGCATTTAGGCACCAATAAGTTTTGAAGTATTTAACGATATGCAATAAATTAAAAATAATTTTCCACAATGATGTTAAGTAGAAAACGAAGCTATCGGTCACGACTAGCTTCGTTTTAAAATTACCTCGGTGCTACACAAATGGTACCGCTATTGGTAGCATTTGCTTCACACCTATTTGGAGAGCAGCAACCTAAAGATGGTGGATATCCACAATCGTAACTAAACTCATCTAAACAGTTGTCAGGTTCATTGCCCGCCATAATATTCTTCATCTCCATTCTGCTAAGTTTACCTTGCACATTAACAAGGCTGATTTTTGATGTTTTCATTGTTTTTAAAATTAAAAGTTATAAAAAAATTTGACTGTAGCTTTAAGCGTCACAGACTTTGGCTCCCCGGCTCACAACGCTGCAGCATCGTGTAGTTCCGCCGGGCTTTTCTTTCAGGGAACTATTCTAAAAGAAAATATCGTAAATCCCTAATGCTACATGCATTGGAGGGTTGATAACCTTTAATTAAAATATTGGCAGCTTCTATTTTTCATTCCCTGCACCATCAATTTTCCAACTACTATATAGTTACAGTAGGTCGTATATTTATTTCCATTCAAAAACCAAGCATTCAAAACTTGTCTTAAGCTTTTTTCATCTTTATACTTTGGAAAGATCAATAACAGATTATTGATTAGCTTGTTGGGAGGCAATTCGATGGCAACGTATTTATTTTTTCATCCCCAATCTTAAATACTAAAGCGATTGCTCACATAATCTAAATAGCTATTCAAAAATGCTTTTTAATTTTTTTTCTAATGCTTCATCTCCTTCTATACCCTCGTAGCGGCCAATTATTAAACCCGAATTGTCTATTAATATTTTTGTGGGTAAAAGATTTACATTGTAATGTTCATTTATTGATTTTGTTTTATCAATCTCACCTAATTCGCTTAGAATAGTGCACTAGATTTTGCAAAATGAAGAGATAATTTGACTCTTTATTTGCGAACTATTTCAGAATAATATAATAATCACTATCGAAGAACAGAATTTAGTAGGCTCGTTAATTCTGGAGTACCTGGCCTTGGCGCATCTGAGCTAACTATGACACCGTTCTTATCAACTAATACATATTGAGGTACCCCAATAATAACTTTACAAAATGTCGGCACTAGCCCCTGAAAGCCTGTTAATTCAGATGCCTGCAACCAATACATGTTATTATCAAGGATCGCTTTCTTCCATTTCTTTTCGTCAGTATCTACAGAAACTGAAATAAATTTAATAGGTTCCCCCTTATATATTTCGATTGTATTCTTTAATGCTGGCATTTCTTTTATGCAGGGTACACACCAACTAGCCCAAAAATCTATATAAAGATAATTTCCTCTAAATCTATTAAAATCAATAATATCTCCAGAAGAATCGCTAGAGGTAAGATCATAGACAGTCCTTATTGAGGCCAATTTTTCGTTAAACTCAACCCCATTCAATGGATTTGCTTTTTTGAAAGTTAAGTTATTAGATAGGGGATAAGCATAACTCCAGACAGTGTAACCTACATTGCTATTTTTTACATCCTGCGACAGCAAGTCAAAAAACTTTTCTATCGAATCAACTGCCATCTGCCGTTTGTATCTTGACAAAAGAAAACCGCTAAGATAGGAGTGTGTATTTTGAGTGACGAAAGCTAGATCAGCTTGCCTGTTCAAAATGTTCACCGAATCTAACTTATTTATTAATTCTCTTAAAATAATAAGTTGTGTCGAATCTGTTTTTGCTAAAAAATAAATAGAATCTGCACGCCTTTTATAATCCGCTTTTGACATGATAAATGTGCTTTTTTTCTTTTCCCAATTTTCCCAATCATATTGAGATTTCGAACCTTTTATCGTTGCATTTTCCGATAGTCCATGTTGATAAGAAACTGATACAATACCTGCCTGAAGAAGAAACCTTATCACAGATTTATCACTAAAGTTTTTGTTTTTTAAATCGGTCCACAAATAAGCATCGCAAATTTTATTCACAGTTCCGTTAAATTCAAATTTCCCATTTTTTATAATAGCAGTATCAGATACACCCCTATTATTCATATCATTGTAGAGTAAGACAATTATACCAGTATCCTTTCCAGAAACATCACCTTTTAACTTAAAAAAGGATATATTTTCACTGGTTTGTGAATGGCCGCTATATGTAAATGACAGAAGCAAATAAAAAATAAGAAAACGCATAGTTTAAATTTAAAGTTAGATAAACCATCGATTTTTTTTATTCTGTGAAATGTAGAATTGAAAATAAAGATGGCTTATCTTTTTTTGTAAAAAAGAACAAATATTTAAATTAGCTAATGCAACCGCACATTCCAGCCTTTCCGCTAGAATTATCACATGTTGATGAGGCCATACACAACTCGTTCCATTCGGTACAATCATCGGCGCTATTGCAGGTACACTTGTCAGCGCCAACAGGAGGATTTCCAGCCATAATATTTTTCATTTCAGTTCGGCTTAATTTGCCTTGTACATTAGCAAGGTTCATTTTTGTTGTCTTCATTTTTTTAAAATTTTAAGTTATCAAAATTGTTTTAGCCTTAGCTTTAGCTTAAAAGACTTTGGCTGCC
>JBBRGD010000105.1:0-6682 GCA_038241065.1 Flavobacteriales bacterium | reverse complement strand
AGATCTGGCTCCTCTGGCGCATATGTCCTTACCTCTTTTAGGAAAGGGCGAGGTTTATTATAATAATGAAAGGGTAAAAGCTGAATCGATTTTGAAAAAATTTGATTGGGAGCCTATTGAACTGCAATCCAAAGAAGGTCTTGCACTTTTGAACGGCACCCAATTTATGAGTGCTCATGGGGTTTATGCGCTATTGGAATCTTATAAGCTTTGCTATATGGCCGATGTAATTGGTGCGGTTTCCATAGATGCCTTTAATTGCAATATGTCCCCGTTTGATGAACTGGTACATATGTTGCGACCACATAGGGGTCAAATAAAAACAGCAGAACGTTTGCGGGAATTTTTAAAAGGAAGTGAAATAGCTGAAAATGAAAAAGAAAATGTGCAGGATCCTTACTCATTCAGGTGCATTCCACAGGTACATGGAGCTACCAGGGATACTTTGGCCTTTGTGAGAAAAACCTTTAAAACTGAAATCAATTCGGTGACAGATAATCCAAATATTTTTATTGAAGCAGATAAGATCATTTCCGGAGGAAATTTTCACGGACAACCACTGGCATTGGCCTTAGATTATTTGGCAATCGCCATGGCAGAAATGGGCAATATCTCTGAGCGAAGAATTTATCAATTGGTTTCGGGCTTAAGAGGTTTGCCAACTTTTCTGGTAGAAAATCCTGGTTTGAACAGCGGATTTATGATCCCTCAATATACGGCTGCAAGCATTGTGAGTCAAAATAAGCAATATGCCACTCCCGCAAGTATAGATTCTATTGTGTCTTCCAACGGGCAGGAAGATCATGTAAGTATGGGCGCCAATGGAGCCACCAAACTTTTAAAAGTGATCGAGAATATTTCTACCATTCTGGCTATTGAACTTTTTAATGCTTCTCAGGCATTGCATTTTAGAGAACCCTCAAAAACTTCTCCTTTTTTAACTGAGCTTTTGGATGCATTTAGAGCCGAAGTACCTGTTTTGAGAGAAGATCAGGTAATGTCAGATCATATTCAACACGCGAAGGAGTTTATCGCAAATTATATAATAAATCAAGATTTGCTGTTTGATTAATTTAAATCTTATCTTTTATCCAATTTATAGCCTCTTCCAGTGTATTGAATACTTCAAACGCATTACTGTCTCTATAGAACTGGCGTTCCAGGATTGCATTTTGTTTGCAAACAGGATTTGTAGTAACCACTGCAATAGCTTTTAAATTGGGAGTGCTTGCAGATTCCAGATAAACCATAGGATTAACTCCATAAGAATTTACCCGATTCGAAATATAACCATAGGAGCCATTGTTAAAATTTTTCCTTCCAATTTCCAAGAGTTTCCTGTTTTTTTCAACATCAAGCAAAATTCCTTCATTTAGTTCTGCAATAAGGATTTTATCTTCAAAAGTAATCTTGCCGAAATCTAATATTAATTCAGAATTAGCCATAAAACTGTAGGGAATAATATACCTAGTAAATGTAAGAATTAAATTGGGATTTTTTTGCAATTCGTACAAAATACACCTCTTTTGTAAGGGATTGAATATGAATTATAGATGTATTAAACAATTTTGAGTTCCCTGTAAATGAATTTATAAGGCAAAAAAATAACTGCTTTAAAGCTAATTTATTTAGCATTAAAGCAGTTTGAATTAAAAAATCAGATTTATTAGGATTCGGTTTCCTTGGCGGTTTTTTCAATTTGAATTGTAAGTTCGCCTTTGGCTTCATCAAGATCCATAAATATTTTATCACCTTCAGATAAATTTGATGTGATAATTTCTTCAGCTAACGCATCTTCAATATATTTTTGAATTGCCCTGTTCAAAGGTCTTGCGCCATATGCTCTATCGAAACCCTTATCAGCAATAAAATCTTTTGCCTTATCACTTAGGGAAAGCGAATAGCCAATATTGTGTATTCTTTCATATAATTTTGAGAGTTCAATTTCAATAATTTTTTGAATATCATCTCTTTCCAATGAATTAAAAATAACGACATCGTCTATTCTGTTGAGGAATTCGGGAGCAAACGCTTTCTTAAGCGCATTTTCAATTACACTTTTAGTATTATCATCAAGTTGGGAGCGTTTTGCAGCTGTACCAAATCCAACACCCTGACCAAAATCTTTCAGTTTACGGGACCCGATATTTGATGTCATTATTATTATGGTGTTCCTGAAGTCGATTTTCCTTCCTAAGCTATCAGTTAAATAACCATCATCCAAAACTTGCAACAACATGTTGAAAACATCTGGGTGTGCTTTTTCAACCTCATCAAGCAATATAACTGCATATGGTTTACGGCGTACTTTTTCAGTTAATTGCCCACCTTCTTCATATCCAATATATCCCGGAGGTGCTCCTATTAACCTTGAAATGGCGAATTTTTCCATATATTCACTCATGTCAATTCGTATGAGGGTATCCTCATTATCAAATAATTCCCTGGCAAGTACTTTTGCCAATTGGGTTTTACCAACGCCTGTTTGACCTAAGAAAATAAAGGAGCCAATTGGTTTATTTGGATCTTTCAATCCTGCGCGGTTACGTTGAATGGCTTTTACAACCTTATTTACCGCATCGTCCTGACCAATTACTTTTGCTTTAATTCGCACAGGAAGTTCAGCCAGTTTTTTGATTTCGGTTTGTGCAATCCGGTTTACAGGTACTCCCGTCATCATCGATACGACATCGGCCACATTATCTTCAGTAACTGTTACCTTATGTTTTTTAGATTCAACTTCCCAATTTTCCTGGGCTATAACTAACTGTTTTTCAAGGTTTTTTTCATCGTCCCTAAGTTTGGCAGCTTCTTCGTATTTTTGTTTTTTTACTACCACATTTTTGCTTTCACGCACTTCTTCAAGTTTGCGTTCCAATTCCAAAACTAGCTTGGGGACTTCAATATTGGTTATATGTACCCGGGCACCTGCCTCATCTAAAGCGTCTATAGCTTTATCCGGAAGAAACCTATCTGTTAAATACCTGTTGGTCAATTTTACGCAAGCATCAATCGCCTCGGGAGTATAACTTACATTGTGATGTTCTTCATACTTATCCTTGATATTATTTAAAATTTCAATTGTTTCTTCTACAGTTGTAGGTTCTACAATTACCTTTTGGAATCTTCTTTCAAGGGCACCATCTTTTTCGATATACTGTCTGTATTCATCTAAGGTTGTGGCACCAATACATTGAATTTCCCCTCTGGCCAATGCGGGTTTGAACATATTGCTGGCATCCAGACTTCCTGTTGCACCACCGGCACCAACTATGGTATGGATTTCATCTATAAAAAGAATGATATCGTCATTTTTTTCCAATTCGTTCATTACCGCCTTCATGCGTTCTTCAAACTGGCCGCGATATTTTGTGCCTGCCACAAGACTTGCCAGGTCAAGGGTTACCACGCGCTTGTCAAAAAGAATCCTTGATACTTTGCGCTGTACAATACGAAGTGCCAAACCTTCGGCAATTGCCGATTTTCCAACACCAGGTTCTCCTATAAGTAAGGGGTTATTCTTTTTACGCCTGCTTAAAATCTGGCTAACACGTTCTATTTCTTTTTCCCTTCCTACAACAGGGTCTAGTTTGTCAATTTCGGCCATAGCGGTAAGGTCCCTTCCAAAATTATCTAAAACCGGGGTCTTGGATTTCTTGTTGGTTTTTCCGGTGCTGCTGCTAAAGGGGTTATCTTTGGTTAGATCCTCAGAACCTGAATCGTCATCAGAAAATGATTCGGCTCTGGGAGCTTCAATATAATCATCATCGTTTGTGATCATATATTTAAATTGATCTTTAACCCCGTCATAATCTATATTCATTTTATTTAGAAGTTTAGTAGTTGGATCATTTTCATTTCTTAAAATACACAATAATAAATGAGCTGTATTTATAGAAGCACTTTGAAATAATTTAGCCTCTAAAAAAGTGGTTTTCAATGCTCGTTCTGCTTGTCGGGTCAGATGCAAATTCTTTTTTTCGTTGGAAATTCCAGATACACCTGGAATGGCAGGGTTTAATATTTCAACTTTACGCCTTAACTGACCCAAATCTATGTCCATGGCGTTCAATATGTTTATTGCTTTGCCGTCCCCATCGCGAAGCAAACCAAGCATGAGATGTTCAGTTCCTATAAAATCATGTCCCAGCCTTAACGCTTCTTCTTTACTGAAGGCAATGACGTCTTTAACTCTGGGTGAAAAATTATCGTCCATATTATTTTCCTTTCTCTTTAATTTAATTTTCATTAAAATGTTCAAAAATTATACCTTTTAATGAGTCGTTAGCTAATAGACAAAATAATTTTCAATTATCAAAATGGAAGGTAACGAACTTATCAACGAAAACCGCCTAAAAATTTGTTAATAAAATTTGTTAAAACAATGGCATTTACCCCTTAAAACATTGGCGAAAAGCGTAAATTGGCACGTTATATTTTTGAACTAAAATAAACTAATAATATGGCTGAAGGAGAAAAGTTAATTCCTATCAACATTGAAGATGAAATGAAATCGGCTTACATCGATTATTCGATGTCCGTCATTGTGTCACGTGCCCTACCTGATGTGCGTGACGGATTGAAACCCGTGCACAGAAGGGTTTTATTTGGAATGCACGAATTAGGAATTAGAGCTACCGGCGCTCATAAAAAGTCGGCCCGTATCGTTGGGGAAGTTTTAGGAAAGTATCATCCTCACGGGGATACCTCTGTATATGATGCGATGGTACGTATGGCGCAGGAATGGAGTTTACGCTATATGCTGGTGGACGGCCAGGGTAATTTTGGATCTGTTGATGGGGACAGTCCGGCTGCCATGCGATATACCGAAGCCAGGATGCGCAAAATTGCCGAAGACCTTTTGGCTGATATCGATAAAGAGACAGTAGATTTTCGCTTAAATTTTGATGATACTTTAGAAGAACCAACCGTATTGCCTACAAGGGTACCGAATCTTTTGATTAACGGAGCCAGCGGAATAGCCGTTGGGATGGCTACTAATATGCCACCCCACAACCTTTCAGAAGTAATTGACGGGACCATAGCTTATATTGAAAATAACGATATTGAAATAGACGAACTTATTACTTACATCAAAGCTCCCGATTTCCCGACAGGTGGAACGATATATGGATATGATGGAGTACGGGAAGCCTTTAAAACAGGTCGAGGTCGCGTGATGGTAAGGGCAAAATCTTCATTGGAAGAAGTACACGGCAAGGAAAGTATCATAGTGACCGAAATCCCATATCAGGTGAATAAAGCCGATATGATCAAAAAAACGGCCGATTTAATCAATGATAGAAAGATAGAAGGTATTTCAACAATTCGTGATGAATCTGATAGAAACGGAATGCGTATTGTGTATATCCTTAAAAGGGATGCCATTCCAAATATTGTCCTGAATACACTCTATAAACATACAGCCCTTCAATCCAGTTTCAGCGTTAATAATATCGCATTAGTTAAAGGACGTCCAGAGATGCTCAATCTCAAGGATATGATCTTTCATTTTGTGGAGCACCGCCATGAAGTAGTGGTGAGAAGAACCCAATATGAACTTCGAAAAGCAGAAGAAAGAGCACATATTTTAGAAGGATTAATTATTGCTTCCGATAATATTGATGAAGTGATCGCCTTGATAAGATCTTCCAGCAATGCCGAAGAAGCCCGTTCAAAATTAATTGAACGCTTTAATCTTTCCGAAATTCAGGCCAAGGCAATTGTAGAAATGCGATTGAGACAACTTACCGGACTGGAACAGGATAAACTTCGAGCTGAATACGATGACATCTTAAAAACAATTGAAGATCTAAAGGATATCCTGAACAGCAAAGAGCGCAGGATGACTGTTATCACAGATGAATTGCTTGAAATTAAAGAAAAGTATGGCGATGCAAGAAGATCTGTAATCGAGTATGCCGGTGGCGATTTGAGTATTGAAGATATGATCCCGGATGAGCAAGTGGTAATCACCATTTCACATGCTGGATATATTAAAAGGACATCCCTTACTGAATATAAAACACAAAACCGCGGGGGAGTGGGGCAAAAAGGTTCTACCACCAGAAGTGAAGACTTTTTGGAGTATTTGTTCACTGGAACAAACCATCAATATATGCTATTTTTCACCCAAAAAGGAAAATGTTTCTGGATGAGGGTGTATGAAATCCCTGAAGGAAGTAAAACTTCCAAAGGAAGGGCAATTCAAAACCTGATCAATATTGAACCGGGAGATAATGTGAAAGCATTTATATGTACCCAGGATTTGAAAGATGAGGAATATATCAATAATCATTATGTGATCATGGCCACCAAAAAAGGTCAGGTGAAAAAAACCTCTCTTGAACAATATTCAAGACCCCGTATAAATGGTATTAACGCGATCAGCATCAGGGAAGACGATGAATTATTGGAAGCTAAACTCACCACAGGAAACAGCCAGGTTATGTTGGCAATAAAAAGTGGAAAAGCCATCCGTTTTGAAGAAAGCAAAACAAGGCCTATGGGTCGAAATGCTTCAGGAGTGAGGGGAATTACTCTTGCAGATGACACTGATGAAGTGGTAGGAATGATTGCTGTAGACGATTTGGATGCCGATGTTCTGGTAGTTTCTGCAAATGGATACGGAAAACGTTCCAAACTGGACGATTACCGAATTACCAACAGGGGAGGAAAAGGA